>NZ_DOED01000018.1:0-24466 GCF_003524185.1 Culturomica sp. | reverse complement strand
AAACTTCTCATAATAGGAACTCAATGAATTTGTGAATGCTATACATTATTAATGATAGCGAATTGTTTAACTAATAATGTATCAAACATGAACATTGAAAATTTTGAAACGTATCTGCGTCAAGGAAATATGGCGGAGAATACGATTGCGGCTTACCTCTATGCCGTAAGGGAATATTATTCCTGGCATAAAGAGCTGAACAAGCGCAACCTGCTTGTTTATAAAACTTATCTCATTGAGAAGTTCAAGCCTAAAACTGTAAATCTTCGTATTCAGGCAATGAACAAATATCTTGATTGTATGGGAAAATCTCGTCTGAGATTAAAATCCGTCAAGGTACAACAGCGTAGTTATTTGGAAAATGTAATCAGCAATGCCGACTATGTTTTCCTAAAGAACAAACTTAAAAAAGAGGAAAATCAAGAGTGGTATTTCGTAGTTCGTTTCCTTGCTGCTACTGGAGCAAGAGTCAGCGAACTAATACAAATGAAGGTGGAACATGTGCAGATGGGCTATTTTGACATCTACACAAAAGGTGGAAAAATACGCCGTATCTACATTCCGAAAACTTTACGTAAGGAAGCAACAGAATGGCTTAGCAAGGGCAATCGTAGCACAGGCTATCTTTTCCTCAATCGCTTCGGAGAACGTATCACGACCAGAGGTATTGCTCAACAGTTGAAAAACTATGCCGCAAAATACGGATTGAATGAAAAAGTGATTTATCCTCACTCGTTCCGTCATCGCTTTGCCAAGAATTTCTTGGAGAAGTTCAACGATATTTCTTTGCTTGCCGACCTGATGGGGCATGAAAGCATAGAAACCACTCGCATTTATTTGAGACGCAGCAGTGCAGAACAACAAGAGATTGTCGATAAGGTAATAACTTGGTGACATATTAGGAAGGAGGCTCGTCCATCCTTCCTAATGATACTAAAAAATCTGATAAATTACCCATCCACCCAATGTTAAACAGAAATACGCATACAATACCCAAAATCCAATAACGGAGATTTTTGCTATCCAGCCATTAAGAGAAAACGAAGTATGAGATTTCACAAATCTATTAACTTCTTTCCAATGTTTTTCATGAGTTGCTTTCAACTCTGCCATTTGTTTTTCAAATAGGCATTTTTCTTCCTCAATCAATTTGTGGCGATATTCAGCAAGGATGGATTTATCCGTTTCACTAAGTTTTACAGTTATAGCAGTATTCTCTACTTGAATAACAGTGCGACGAATAGCATTGGCTATATTATCGGACTTTTTCATAGCTGCATTGAGAGCTTGTGTTGATTTTTCAAGAGCTACCATTGAAGAATCTACACAGGCTTTTATCAGTTTCAATTCTTGAATGGCAGCTTTGATGTCCTCTATCTGATTCGTGAGATTGATAAATTCGGTGTCAAATTCTACACGACTTTCTATTTCACTAATGTTATCATCTCTATCTGTACTTTTGCTGTCCTGCGCTGACAAAGGAGATTGGTCATATTTACTTTTACGCATAGTGTTGTAGATTATAAATGAAATACTATCTACTTCTGTTACGTTTAATGGGCTTGCAGAGCCATTTTGCCATTCTTGCACAACGGATTGCCCAGTTACGTTCATCATCGTCTTTATCTTTTCCCCATCCACTACCGGGACTGCCACCGCCTCCACTTGATGCAGACATGGAAGTGGCTGCATCCAAATATCCGGCAAATAGCAAAGCTGCAACTTTGAGTACATTGGTTTGATTGGCTTCTTCCTCCGAGTGCTCAAGTTCTTCGTCAAACACAGACTTAACAATATTAGGTATATCAACCTCGAATTGCTCTCCATCTACAGATATGGAATAGTGGTGAATTGAAGACTTTGATTGTGGCATCATCTCTTTATTATCATACACCCTTGTTTGAGCATCTGCTTCCTTTGACTGAACTGTAGTTTGTTTGTCAGACGCATGTAATCCTGCCCATGTAGTTTCAATTTTTGATGGCATTAATTTTCGACTTTTGCCTAAGATTGAAGATTTATAAATGGAGTTCCCCTTTCGTATGGCATATCCTTTGACTACTCCTGTATCGTCTTTCGTCAGTTTTATATCATATCCCTTAGCATTGAGCATCTGGCAATAGGTAGCCCAATCAAATTTGGGTATAGCTTTCAAAATGGCAATACAGTCTTTGCTAATTTGTTGAATATTTTCGCTACGACGTTGCGCAGATTGTACCCAACCCCGCTTCTCATTGATGATGTTGGCTGCATGAACGGCACGTTCACCGATGTAATGTGCATCGTTTGTTTTACCCGTATTGTCTATGCGGTTAGCCACAATGTGCAAGTGCGGAATGCCACTTTTGCTATCAATGTGTAGTGAAACAACATACTGGCTATTTTTGATATTGGTTGGCCTGAACCGACAATCTGATTTGCCAGGTCTTTTGTCAATACCATCAAGTACAAAAATAAACTCATCTGTCAAATTTTGCCAATCCTTCATTGTCCATCCTGCCGATTCTTCTTTGGCTGGAGAAATCTCAAAACGTAGTGCGTTCAAGGTTATGGGCCTCGGATTATACCTGTCTTTCATACATTGGTGCTGGTGCTGCATCATCCGTGACCACATAGCCAAAGGCTCGATATTTTCCGGCAGACCATTCACTTTAACAAGTCGTGCCTTGTCTTTTTCCATTGAATATTCAATGGCTCTCGCACCATGAGAGATTGCATTTCCTTGCGCTATCATAACTTCAAATTTGATTTATACTGTCCCGAATCTGTCCCCATCGTGCGATAAGCCTGTTGACTGCTTCTATCCATGCACGCATATAATTTTCATCTCGGAAGTATCGTTTTTTTATCTCGTCCGGTTTGCCTTTGAGAATATTCTGAATGCGAATAAGGTCTGCTCTTGCATCCGATAGAGAGTTTAGACCTTGCACTTCCTCATCAGAAAGTCGCTTATTCGGATGGTGATTTTGGAGTAATTTTCGTCCATAGTTACTGAGCGTCATTCCACATTCAGCTGCTTTTGCAGCAACCATTTCGTACTCTTTTTCAGTCAAACGAATGTCTATATGTCGGGTACGAACATTCTGTTTTTCGTTGTTTTGTTGGTTATCCATAGATGTTTATAACTGGTATTAATTTGTAAAAGTATTCTATTCATTGCGAGCCTGCGAGTAATGCAAGAAGCCTCCAAGATGACAAATGAGTGAAACTATTTTGTCGGACGGTGGTACTTCTTGCATAGGATACCCATTAAAAATGGGGCATTATCAATCTCAATGCAAGCATCGTATTTGCCCAATGGAAGTTCATTTATCTGCCAAAATAAAGAGTGGCTACTGATATTAATCTTCGTTTGGATAATCAATAATTTTCTTTTCCCCTCTGTTTGGCTTTCAGAAATTTCACTATTTAACTTGAATCCACCAGTTCCAAATGCAAACAGTCTATTAAAGTCTGTAAGTTTGGGGTTCGCTTTATCATCTTTTGAAGTAGCATCGTTGGAGTAGCAGTCATCAACAAGAAATCTGCAATATCCAATCCGTTCTTTCGCTGTTCGTTTGTGGCGCATTGTTCCAAGCTATCACTCAATACAACTTTGGGACATACGGAAGTGAGCAAAGGCATTTTGGCTTGCCAAACTTCTTTTGCTCCTAAATCAGGGCATAACATAACAGACCGACCTTTCAAGATGCTGACGACATTTGGCTTAAAGCAACCGTGCATTCCACCTGTTGCCAACCATATAAAATCCGGCATATAATGGGTCGCTATCAATGCTGATTTTTCACTTTCAACAATCGCAACAAATTTTGTCGGGTTCTCAGACAAGAGATGTTCGCCAAAAAAACATTGCTTCAAATGATAGTCTTGAAGATTCAGCTCTGTATGTACCCAACTCACATAACTTCTTGGCTCTTTTATCCGATGTCCTGTTGTGTTGTCATACAACATAATCTTTCCTGTCCGCACGTTGCCTTGCCAATCAATTTGCCAATAAACCGTAGAACCTCCCCATTTCTTTGAAGTTCCAACATGATAAAGTTGGAATATCCGGGATGTTTCATCTTTGCCCAATACTCCAGACAGATAGATGTACAATGGATTCATAGCATAGTTAGTAAGAGAACGCTCCATCAGTTCATTGTTAATAAAGGAAGTGGGAGGTGGCAAACATGGCTTGGGATTGCTTGCTATAATGAAACTACGCTTATCATAATCTACCATTGTAGGGTTATCCTTAAAATAATCTGAGGGAGTATAATGGTATTTGCAGGATTGCTCATGGTCACATCTACCTACATAATCAGGAAAGATAATCTCTCCTTGATTGTCTATATACTTGACAAAGCATTGTTTCTTTCCACAGTTCGGGCATGAAAGCTTTGTTCCTCGCTTATATTTTTGAAGGGAGAATCTATATTCAGTCATATTTATCGTTTGATTATTGCAGTTCGTGCAGTTTGCACTTATTGCAGTTTTGCAGAAATCTATATGTGAGAAAAGTGCAAACTGCAAAAACTGCAATGTGCAGATTGTGTTAATTATTGCAATTTCTCATATTCACCTCGCTTTATCTTCTTAATAATTTTATTTGTGGCAAGATTGACTAAAGAGTACATTACAGACCTTTCTGATAGTCCGACCTCTTTCCCTGCTTGAATGGCATCGGAAGTAGTAAATGTTGCGGAAAGACAGTCGAGCAATTCTTTCTTTTGAGGTTCAATGCTCTCTTTCAACATATACTTCTGAATATCTGCATAACAACTCTCAAAATATTCACTTAAAGCGATAGCCGATTTTGTTGATTCTATATCCACAAAATCCTTATGCACCTCTCCACAAGCCCAGCGAAAGATTTGCAGGACTAATGCCAAACGAGCTGTTATCATAGGGGCTTTAATCACTCGGCTATCCACCAGTCCATCATCCTGAATTTGATTGACGGCTCGGATTGCATTATTACGCCAGTTTGTAAAATAGGCTTTGGCTTCAGGGGAAAAATTCAAGATGTTTTGTACATTGTTGTTATCAGTGAAAGGTAAATCAATCACTTTGTTGATAATAGCCTCCCACAGATTTGAATACTTTTCAAAAGATGCAAAAGAAGAATCTTCATCCAATTGCCAATCAGAAATATCTTGGGATGATGGATAAACAAAAATAATTCTGTCAAGTAAGCCGTTCTCTTTATAGCCTTTTTCTATCAGTTCGTGCATACGGGTTGTCTGCATTGTACCTACAATATTTATAAAGGGATATTCTATATGAATCGGGAGGGGCATACTGCATCTTGAAATATCCAACGGCTTACCACTGAATGCTGTTAATAGTTGCTCTATAAGCTGTCCTCTGCTGTATTGGTTCACAGCATTAAACATCCCCATAATCTCATCCACATATACCACAATACCACGCTGGTTGTCATCAAGCGCACGCATTAATGCTTCCGGAGTAAAGTCGGATATAATAGTCCTCCGCAAAATAGGTTTGTCAGGCAAAGGAGTAGTGTTTTCTTTCTTACCTTTATTGCTCTCGACCAGGTTATTGTATTGCTCCATCTCTAATTTGAATTGTTTGACAGCTTGCGCGTCATGCTTGCGGATAGGACGAAAGGCAAAATCTAAAGGTGGTGTTTTACCTGTTCCGGGGCGACCTACCAATATCATATAAAGGGCAGAGTTACTAACCCATCCACCACGAATACGGATATTGACAGTATTACCGATGGCGGTTGATACTGCCACCAAAAGAGAAGCCATCATGTACTCTATGGTATAATTCTCTTGTCTGGCTAATGCCAATATCATATCTTGGATTTTAGCCGGAAAAGCATCTAAAGGAATCTTCTTTTCAAAGACTCTTGCAAATTCCATTCTGATGGCATTACATAAGTTGATAGCATCCATTAGAATCGGGTATTTCTTTTTGACCTTATAAATTTGGAGGCTTCGTCTTCCAAGTCCTTTTCAGATTTTATTTTGCCGGCATGAAGCCATTCGTCTATTTCTGATTTAAGAAACATGATACGCTTACCTCTTTTATGAAATGGTATCTGATGGCAACTCGTCCATCCATACACAGTTTGTTCTGCCGGATGACTGGGGAGATACTCACACAGTTCTTTAAGGTTCATCCATTGCTCAATTGGAATATTCGGGTTTTGATTGTTCAGGCCGTCAATCTTAGAATCCAATTCATTCAACTTATCCATCATCCACGACATTGCCTTAGGCAAATCTTCAAAAGTGATGCTTTTCTCGCTCATATTGTTACTTGTTTACTGTTTGATTTTTTGGCAAAGTAACAGCGATTTTCTATGCTGATTTTATGGTGTAATACATCACACAAAAAGACAGCAATGAAACACAATAATCATAATGGTTACATATTGATTATCAATGTCAATAGTGGAGAATATCAGTAGTAGTTTTTTATGATAGTGTCGCCCATCATAAAGGAATCATAAGGCAATCACAAGAAATGACCGTAGATAAAAATAAATGTGATAGTAGAAGTCACTTTGGAGACTGTCAAACTGACACAAAAACTGTCAAAACAAGATGAAATGTTCAAAAAAGAATCTGTTTTTAACATTGGCAAAACATTTGTATTTACTATAATAGATTGATTCTGTTTTTTATTCTGGTATTCTACAAACCAATAAGTCCGTGACGGATATGTAGCAGGCTTCCTTATCTTCCCCTGTAATCTGAAGAATTTAGTATGGTATAGAGCTGCTTACCGATGAGACAACCTCAAGCACAAAACAGCAGTCGTAATGTTTAACAAATAATTTCATGAATAATGGCTTTATTTTTTTTGAGTTATGATTTGCGTAATAAAAGAGATTATCAGCCCCTTTATGATGAGCTTAAAAAGTTTAATGCAGTTAGAATGCTTGAATCTTGTTGGTGCTTTAAGCGTATTAACACTAATGCAAAAGGATTAAGAGACTATTTTAAGAAATTCGTTGATGAGGATGATGGACTTTTGGTATCGCAAGTAGCAGAAGTAAATGGTGTTCCTCAATGGGCTGGTTTTAATCTTGATGGAAACCCAAATGAGCTTAAATGAGGAACTATCGAGTTAATAACGGCAACCTGAAACATGTTGTCACTAAGAACAGAAAGGAGGTAAATATGGCAGGAAAGAACATTCATGTTGTTCGTAATGGCGACCAATGGAAGGTAAAGCAAGAAAATGCTCAACGTAGTTCTGGTAATTTCAGAACACAGCAAGAAGCATTTGAACGCGCTCGTGAAATCGCTATTAAGAATGGCCAAGAAGTTGCTATACACGGATTAGATGGACGTATTCGTGAAAAGCATAGCTACGGCAATGACCCATACCCACCAGAAGGATAATACTGAGATTTAGGATGTGCCCCGACAAAATTGCAGCTTGTCGGGGTTTATTTTCTCAATCCCCTATTCTGTTATATGTAAACGTATAATAACTGGATATGTTATATCCCTTTTCAAAGCTCAAGATTTCAATTATTATAATTCAGACAAACTTATTTAGGACATTGTCGTAAATAATCACAAAAAACCACCACGTAAATCCTACGCAAATGGCTATGTGTATCAAGTATAATAATTTAATTATTCTGTTTGAGACAAATCTAATTTAATGGTTTCTGTAGCTTTCTCTTTCTTTTCATCAACAACCTTTGCATACACTTGGGTTGTTCTCACGTTTGTATGCCCCAACATTTTGCTAACTGTGTAAATATCAGTACCTCCAGCCAGTTGCAGGGTCGCATAGGAATGACGAAAGCAATGAAATGTTATGTGTTTGGATATTCCGGCTGCTTCAACCCATTTCTTGACTGGGCGATTTATCCATGAAGGGTCTGGCAGTCCGGCAAACACAAGAAGCTCTCCCTCCTGCTGCTCACCACAAAGATTGAATGCTTGTTCCGAAATTGGCATATATTCAACACCTTTTGTCTTTTGTTGAGTAAAGTTCAAGCGATAGCCTCCATTGAAATTCTCCACTTCCGACCATTTCAATTTTTGAATATCGCAATGACGGATTCCTGTTAGAGCAGAAAACAGAGCTGCACGTTTCAGTAATGGGTCACAAGGTGTTTGAGCCAGTCGATTCAATTCCTCTACCGTAAGATATTCTCTCCGGCTTTCTCTTTCTTGAATACCTTTGACTTTCGCAGAAATATCAATAGTTAGGTAGCCATCTATAAATGCTTGTTTCAGTCCGGCTTTGAAGATTGAAAAATATGTTGCAGCTGTATTTTGAGATATTGTACCTCGTTTAGTTCCCCCTTGTGGAGCGTTCATTATGAATTGACGAAACGATTCCATCATCTTTAAGTCTATTTGCGAAAAGAGGATGGTATCGCCTTTTGCAAATATCTTTAACAACTCATGTACTCGCCTCCAATTGACAATGATGGAATCAGAACTATGGACGTGCCTTGTTCGCTGCACATGGTCGAAGTATTCAATGAAATTACTTCGGGAGCGTTCTAACTGCTCTGCCTGTTCAGCATCGGCATCAGCATAAAGAGCCGCATTGTCATATTCCTTTTGTCGTAGGCTTCTGACTTTATCGGCATAGATACACGATTCCTGATCCAATTGGGACTTGCATTGTATAATACCATTCAAATCTCGCTTTGGCTTATAAGTGGTTTTGCCTTCGGCATTAGTCCTTGCATTACGGGACTTATCCCAAATGGGTGTCGTAATGGTACGATTGAGATATTCACGAACTCTTTGCGGAGTATCTTTCCCTGATTGAAATACTGGATAGGATTCCACATAAAGATACCATTCATCACGATATTCAGACTTGCGGAGCTTTACCGACACTCGTGTATTGACTAATGCTTTCTTCATCGCTTCACACCTTTATATAAGTTATCAATTTCTTTCTTGGGTACATATACGAAGTTTCCTATCTGCCGGGTAGGAATAGAATATTTGCGAATATGGAGATAAACCGTACTTTCATTCACAAGAAACTTTTCCGTAATCTCACCAATGGTATAGCAGTCTTTGGGTTCCAGACTATACAGCTTGGCAATAGGTTTTGACTTTGTGAGAGCTTTCTTTCGGAGCGGATAGAGTTTCATCAGTTCAGCTTTACTTACCCGGATTTGATTCGTCCCAAGATTTATGTGCCCAATAGTCTCTTTACGAATAAGACGATACAATGTATCACGACTGATTCCGAACAAGGCATAGGCTTCTGAAATCTTAATATAGTCTTGGTCTTTAGGAATTCCTTTTACTACTTCATCCAATCTAAGATTTCTTTGTTCTTCATCTTTTTTGCGTTTCCAAGCAATTTTAGAACATCGAGGAGAACAATACCAAGACTCTATAGTTTTGGCTAAAAACTCTTCTCCACAAATTGGGCATTTGCGCTTTATCTCAAACTTTGCTGCTGGCATACAATGATTTATTTCTTGTTATTTTTCAATCCAATCTAATTTGTCGCACATTATCTACTTTTTTATCGCGGAACAATTATGGTACAAATATACAATAAAAATCCAAATAACAAGCAAAGTCAAAGAAAAGTGATATAAAAAGAAATAGGGCATAACTCATTGAGTTACACCCTATATTCTTATTTGTAATTATCGTTGTTTATCGCGATTTACTTCACTTCCTCGAAGTCAACGTCGGTTACTTCCTGGTCTTTGCCTCCGTTATTGGCTCCGGCATTCGGATTACCTTGAGGTTCCTGCTGTGCTCCGCCTTGCTGTTGTTGAGCCTGGGCGTTGTACATTTCCTGTGATGCAGCCTGGAATACGTTGTTCAATTTATCAATAGCAGTATTGATTGCATTTATATCCTGGTTCTTGTGTGCATCTTTCAGTTCCTGAAGAGCCGATTCGATCGGTGCCTTTTTGTCAGCAGGTAATTTGTCTCCAAATTCTTTCAATTGTTTTTCCGTCTGGAAAATCATTGAATCTGCTTTGTTGATGGTATCGATACGTTCTTTTTCTTGTTTGTCGGCTTCGGCATTGGCACTGGCTTCGTCTTTCATCCGTTTGATTTCAGCATCGGACAAGCCTGATGAAGCTTCGATACGGATTGACTGCTGTTTACCTGTGGCTTTGTCTTTGGCCGATACATTCAGAATACCGTTTGCGTCGATATCGAAAGTTACTTCGATTTGCGGGATGCCACGTGGGGCAGGTGGAATACTGTCCAGGTGGAAACGACCGATCGTTTTGTTATCTTTGGCCATCGGACGTTCACCTTGCAGAATATGAATTTCTACAGACGGCTGGTTGTCCGCAGCAGTAGAGAATACTTCGGATTTCTTGGTCGGAATCGTCGTATTGGATTCGATCAGTTTGGTCATAACACCGCCTAAGGTTTCAATACCTAAAGACAATGGGGTTACGTCCAATAACAGTACGTCTTTTACTTCTCCGGTCAAAACACCGCCTTGGATGGCAGCTCCAACAGCAACAACTTCGTCCGGGTTTACACCTTTAGAAGGCGTTTTACCGAAAAATTCTTCTACTTTTTTCTGAACAGCCGGGATACGGGTAGAACCACCTACCAAAATCACTTCGTCGATTTGAGATGCCTGTAAGCCTGCATCTTTCAAGGCATTCCGACAAGGTTCTATCGTAGCTTCAACCAACTTGTAAGTCAACTGATCGAATTGAGCTCTCGTCAGGCTTCTTACCAAGTGTTTGGGCACTCCGTCTACCGGGAAGATATACGGTAAGTTGATTTCCGTTGTCGTAGAGCTTGACAATTCTATTTTTGCTTTTTCGGCAGCTTCTTTCAAACGTTGATGAGCCATCGGGTCTTTACGGATGTCTACTCCTTGCTCTTTTTGGAACTCGTCAGCCAACCAGTTGATGATAATATCGTCGAAGTCATCACCACCTAAGTGAGTATCACCGTTCGTCGATTTCACTTCAAAAACGCCGTCACCCAATTCGAGGATAGAAATATCGAACGTACCTCCACCTAAGTCGAACACAGCGATCCGCATATCTTTGTCTTTCTTATCCAAACCGTAGGCCAATGCAGCAGCAGTCGGTTCGTTGATAATACGTTTTACCGTTAAGCCTGCAATTTCTCCTGCCTCTTTCGTTGCTTGACGCTGTGAATCGTTGAAATAAGCCGGTACGGTAATAACTGCTTCCGTTACTTCCTGGCCCAGATAATCTTCCGCCGTTTTTTTCATTTTTTGCAGGATCATGGCAGAAATTTCCTGTGGAGAATATTTACGGTCATCGATAACGACACGCGGGGTATTATTATCGCCTTTGACAACTTCATAAGCCACTCTCTTTATCTCTTTTCCTACCTGCTCATAGGTTTCGCCCATGAACCGCTTGATAGAATAAATTGTCTTTCTCGGATTGGTAATTGCCTGACGTTTTGCCGGATCACCAACTTTTCGTTCCCCATTATCTACAAATGCCACAATAGAAGGAGTTGTCCGTCTTCCTTCACTATTCGGTATTACGACGGGCTCATTACCCTCCATAACGGCTACGCATGAGTTCGTAGTACCTAAGTCAATTCCAATTATTTTTCCCATAATGCTTTTTATTTTATTTGTTTATATTATTCGTTTTCTTTCTCTCTGAGGTTTAACCTAAACACAATTATTTTTATCAAATGGTGTGCCATGCGTCATTTACTTGTTTTTTTTGTAAAAATGTCGGATTTTAAATAAAAAAGGAGAAAAATGTGACAGAAAACCTGACAGAACGTCAGTGGTTGAAGGTGAAATCGGGGACAATGATAGATTATGGCTTAAGAAATAGCTTGATTATGAATTGTATTTTATATGAATTTCTACCTTTGCAGAATAAATTGTCTCAGACGTTTTTGTTTGAATTTCGATAGAGTGTGACGAGTAATAATTTTTTAGTATGGTTTTATCCGGATTGGTCATGAAGTACATGGGGGATCCCCGCAAATTGTTTTTCATTGTTTCTGCTCTTCTTTTCGTGTGTATGATGTGGGTAGCGCCTCAAGTCGGTATTACGGGAGATGAACCGATCGACAGTGCCAATGGAAAATACAGCCTTGCTTTTTATTTGCATGGAGATACGACTTTTGTCGATTACTCCAAAGTGCCGGAAGTTAAGATTCCGCATATGAAATATTATGGTGTCGGGTTTGAGATTTTGCCGGCCCTTATCATCAAATATTTCGGAATGGAGGAACATGAATATCTGATACGGCATGTGTTGTGTGCTATTTTCGGTTTTTTATTTATGCTTTTTGCGGCTTTGACTGCCAGAGAATTAAAAGATTGGAAGTTAGCTATTGTGACTTTGCTTTTGATGGGATTGTCTCCGATTGTTTTCGGGTTGTCTTTTCTGGATAGCAAAGATGTCCCTATGGCTGCGGGCTTCGCTATGGCCGTTTATGGCTTTTTGCGGATATATAAGAAAATACCTTTGTTTAAGCTGCCGGATGTGATATTGACGATTGTCGGGATCGCTTTGGCCGTGAGCATTCGTGTCGGAGGATTGTTATTGCCTTTTTATTTTGCTGCCGGAGGTATTATGCTTTTCTTTTTCCGGAAGGATTTGAGAAAATCGCTCCTGAAAAGACCCTATAAATCTTTGGGCCGTTTTATTGGTATTGCTTTAGGGATTGTTGTTGTCGGTGTCGTATTGGGGTGTTGTGCTTACCCTAACTTTTTTTATGAAGGACCGGTTATGCATATAAAAAATGCCTTTAAGCTGGTAAAGGAGTTCAAACAACAGATACCGATGTTGTATGAAGGAGAGATCATAAGTTCGTTACATTTACCTGATTTCTATCTTTTAAAAAGCTATTTGACGACAATACCTCTTATTACCTGGGCGGGTATTGTATTGTTTGTTTTGCAAGCGAAAAAGGTATGGATGAATTATGACCGGATGGCTGTATTGTTTATTTTATTTACTCTTTTGTTTCCTCCTTTGTATATAACTTTGGGTGGTTCCAATATTTACAACGGTTGGCGGCATTCTTTGTTTATCTTTTCTTCTTTTGCCGTAGTTGCAGCGATCGGTTTTTACGAAACTTATTATAGCTTGAAAAATGCCCGCCTGCGTAAAGGTTTTGTCTTGGCGGCAGTAATAGGGGCTATGCCGACGGCTTGTTGGATGGTCAATAATTCGAAATACTGCTACTCTTACTATAACGCATTGATAGCACAACCTTATCTGAATTATGATATGGATTACTATGAGACATCCTGTCAGATTGGATACGATTGGTTGGTAAAGAATGTGATTTCTAAATCCGATACTTTGGTGCGGGTCGGAGCGAAGAATATCACTGTGCCCAATTATCAGAAAGTCCGGAAATATAAAAACGCAGAAGTGCATCTGTGTTCTTTCAGAGGGTTTGCCGAATATGATTACGATTATATCATTTTATCATTGCAATTTATTCCGGTTCAGGTATTGAAGACGTTTTTTCCTCCCCGGGGTGCGGTTCATTTGGAATATATAGAGGGACATCCGGTTTGCGCTGTTATAAAGAAAGAAAATAAATTCGATAGTGAGGGTATCCGGCAGCTTAAAATGGCTAATATTGACCGGGGAATGGAATTATTGGAAAAAGCTTATGCTTATAATCCTCAAAACTTTGGTATTTGGTTTTGGATGGGATATGGTTATTATTATCAGAAAGAATATCGGAAAGCGATAGAATTCTGGGGTAAATATCTCTCTTTCTGGCCGGGGTCGGCAGAGCAGAACGAAATAGCGCTTGTGTGTGCCGGACGGGCTTTTGTGGAACTGGGGATGTACGATCAGGCGATACAGATATTGAAACAGGCGGAAAATACGGTCCGTTCGGAAAATTACCGGAAATTCTTAATTACGAATCTGGGGATTGCCTATGCCCGGAAGAAAGTTTACCGGCAAGCAATTCCTTATTTGGAAAAAGCTGTTCAATTTTCACCGGAATTGCAGGGGCTGTTGTCCGAATGTTATAAAAAACTTCAGAAATAGTGACAAAATGTAGATTATCGGGAACAAAAAAGTGAATTGACCGGTAATTGAGGAAATATTTTTTATTTTTGCCTAATATTATATTTGTTATCAGAATCAAAAATAGCTTAAATTTTACATAAAAGAATGCAGGCGGAAAAGAAGAATCTGACGATAGTCTGTTTTGCAGGAGCAGATCGGAAGCAGGAATGGGAAACGGGTTTCCCGGGATACGAAATGGTGGTGACGGGACCGGAGCTGGGGCAAAAGGAATATTCGGATTTACTGGAGAATATATCGTCAGATTATGTGCTTTGGGTTGACGGGCAGCGGTTGGAGATTGGGGCGGTGAAAGTTGTCGTGTCCCATGTGATGAAGCAGGAGTGGGGAAAAAGCATCGGATATATAGCAACCGATAAGCGGAAATTGTGGTTCGGTGCCATTCAGAATCTTTGGACAACCGATTCGGGTATTATTGATTCTCCTGTATTTTTCGGTGCTAAAGCGGCTTTTTTAAACGCTTACGGGGGACAGAAACTTGCTGGGAATACATTAAGGAGTATTGGTTACAGTTTGCAAAAAGTAAAACGGATAAGATTCTGTAACCTGGAGGGAATCGACTTGAAGAAAAAAAATATGCCGGAAAAGATCAATAAAGGGATACTCTGGGGTAATTATTCTTTTCGGATTCCGTTTCAATATTTGATTTCCGGTGATTTTTTCCGCTATTTTTTCCGGGCTTCGGGTAAGCCGCAGCGGGATATGGTTTACCGGATGGGAATCATCTTGTTTGCTTGCTTTACTTTTTTATATATGCCTTATATCAGTCGGGATTACGGGGTTACAGGAGATGAATTCCCGGATCATCAGCATACGGCTTATGTATTGGATTATTTTGCCAAAGGGGATACGACTGCTTTGTTTCAGCCTAAGACTACGCTTCATTTATATGGTATTTCCATGCAGGTGGTTGCAGGCGCCATTTGTCGTTGGTTTCATATCGATAATTATTACGAAGCCCGGCATGTGGTTTGTGCTTTAAACGGAGCATTGGGTGTGTTGTTTGTCGGGTTGGCAGGCTTGCGTTGGGGAGGAGGTTTGTGTGGGTTTTTGTCTATTTTGTTGATGTTTTTTACCCCCCGGTTCTTCGGACATAGTATGAATAATCTGAAAGATATTCCATTTGCTACGGGGTATATTATTTCTCTTTATTATACGATCCGGCTGTTTGATTTTTATCCCCGTTTCCGGATACGGGAATTACTCGGTCTGGTGCTTGGGATTGCTTTGGCTCTGGGAACCCGTTCCGGGGGATTGATTCTGTATCCGATGTTGTTTATGTATGCAGGATTTTTTTATGTCGGTCGGTACGGGATGAAAGAGTTTTATAAGTTCGGGAAATACCGTCAGGCTGTCGGGCGTATTGTTGTCGTATTGGTTGTGGTGGTTGTGTTGAGTTATATTCTAGCCATTGCTTTATGGCCTTTTGCTTTGCAGAAGCCGCTTTCAAATGTGTTGTTATCGTTGAAGCAATTTACGAATTATAGTATAGGGCTCAAAACCATATTCGACGGAGAGCAGATGATGTCGAATATGTTGCCTTGGAAATATGCTCCGAAATATCTGATGATAGCGATGCCGCTTGTCTCTTTACTCGGTTTTTTCGGTTATTGGATATATCTGATTGTAAAACGTAAGGAATTTACACTGATATCCTATTTCTTTTTATTTGCGACGATATTCCCTGTATTCTGGGTAATTTATAAGAATTCAAACCTGTATGGCGGTATCCGGCATTTGTTGTTTGTAATGCCTCCATTGGTTGTGATTGCCGGACGTTTCTGGCAGTTGTTGCTGGAAGGTATAAGAAATAAATGGGGTAAGATCGGTGTCGGAGCTGTTTTTATCGCAGGATTATCGTTGCCCGCCATACATATGGTGAAAAACCATCCCAATGATTATGTTTATTTTAATGAGGTTGTCGGAGGGCTGAAAGGGGCATACGGAGATTACGAGACGGATTATTACTACAATTCCCTGAAAGATGCCTACAATTGGTTTCACAAAAATGTGGATCTGCCTAAAGACCGGAAAACAACGATCGTTACAAACCATATCAATATTCTGAAATATTATTTCAGGGCAGATACGAATGTGAATGTTATCTATAGCCGGTATTATGAGAAATATGCCAAGGATTGGGATTACGCTATGTTTGCCAATGTGTATATTAACCGGTATCAGTTGAAAAACGGACTTTTCCCGCCGCAGGGAACAATTTATACGCCGGAGGTCGATGGTTTCCCGATGACAGCCGTTATAAAGCGGCAAGGGAAGGAAGAACTTGCCGGATTTAAGCTGGAAGCTGAAAGAAAGTATGATCAGGCGTTGGAGGTATTTAAAGCGTATGTGGAAAAATATCCCCAAAATGAAGAAGTGTTATCCCGGATAGCAAAACTTTCGTTTTTGACCAATAACCTGGAACAGGCAGAGGCCTATGCTAAAAAGGCTTTGGCTTTACACCCGTCATTGAATGAAGCGTTGTATATGCTGGCGTTGACCTATATTCAGGAGAACCGGTTGCAGGAAGCGATGGGCGCTGCACAAGCGATTGTAAACGAGAACGCTTTCTCTGTGGATGGGCTTTATTTGAAAGCTTTGATTTCAAGTAAAATGGGGAATCAGCAGGAGGCGATAAATCAGATCAACAGGGCTTTGTCGATACGTCCGAATCATGTTAACTCTCTGGCATTAGGTGGAGATATTCTGTTCCGCTACGGAAATTATCAGAGTGCGGTGAATATTTATAACCGTTTGTTGCAGGCCAGAGGGGATGTGAATGATTTGGTGAGGCTGGCAGATTGTTATTGCCGCATGAAGGCATACGGGAAGGCCGAGCAATTGCTGAAGAAAGTAGAGGAAGTGCAGCCTGGATTCCTGCCGGCCGCCAAAGTATGGTTGCGGATAATGATACAACAGGAAAATTGGAACGGTGCAGCGGCATTGTTGAAGCAATTGGAGCCGATAAATAATGATCCCGAAATTTTTGTTTTACGTGCTCTGTATCTGTATGGAACCGGGAAGCAGGGGGAAGCCATTCAGTCGGTCAATAAGGCAATGCAGATGGATCCGGAGAACCTGGAAGCTGCTGCATTGAGTAAAGGATGGCAGAAAAGGGCAGGGTAATCGGCACAAATGAATCGCTATGTCAATCACAATAAAAGAATTAGGAGCAGGACTGTATTCTAAATACCGCAATCTGATATTGTATGGAGTTATCGGCGTGTTGAGTGTATCTATCGATTTTGCCGTATTTGGGGTACTGACTTATTTTTTCCCGGATTATTACATATTGGCTAATGTCATCAGTGTCAACTGCGGTATTATCAATAGTTTTTTGTTGAACCGGCATTTTAATTTTAAAGTGAAAAACAAATCTGTTTTTCGTTTTATGATATTTTATGTTGTCGGGATCATGGGATTGCTGATCAGTTCCGGGTTGTTGTATTTGATGGTCGATCTGGGAAATATGAACTTGCTGATATCGAAAGGGGCTACCATTTTTGTAGTCACTCTCTTTCAGTTTATTTTGAATAAAAATGTTACATTCAGACAAAATGGATAAGTTGTATATTGTCATGCCGGCTTACAATGAAGAGGCTAATATAAGAACTGTTGTAGAACAATGGCATCCGGTGGTGGAACAGATTGGAGAAGATTCCAGGGTGGTTATTGTGGATGATGGCAGCAAAGATGCGACTTACCGGGTTTTGGAAGAGTTGAGGGCCACTTATCCTCAATTGATCGGCCTTACGAAAAAGAATTCGGGACATGGTTCTACTTGTCTGTATGCATACCGTTATGCGATAGAACAGGGGGCCGATTATGTTTTTCAGACCGATTCCGACGGACAGACCGATCCGGCAGAGTTTACGTCATTTTGGGAACAACGGGCCGATTATGATTTTTTGATAGGCGCCCGTAAAGAGAGACAGGACGGATTCAGCCGGGTTGTTGTAACTAAAGTATTGAAACTGGTTGTGATGTTTATATTCGGCCGGGTGATTGAAGACGCCAATACGCCTTTCCGCTTGATGCGGGCTTCTAAATTGGCTCTTTTGCTGAAAGAGATTCCGCAGGACTTTTTTCTGGCCAATGTATTGGTCAGCGTACTGGCTGTTTCCGAAAATATGAAGACCCGATGGATACCGATTACTTTTAAGCCTCGTCAGGGGGGTGTTAACTCTATCAATCTGAAACGAATAATGAAAATCGGTATAAAATCGGTAAAAGATTTACGGAAGGTGAAGAAGGATATAAGAAATAAGCAGAAATCCTGAAAAGTAGTATTTATACCCAAATTTGATACGGTGAAATGCCTTAATTTTGCATATTGTAAGTAATATGCATTCAAGTGAAGACATTAGAAATGACCGATTATGTTCTGGAATCCCGCTGTTGTGGAGAGAAGTTCGAGGATAGAGACTGGGCTCTGGATTGTCCGAATAAAGACGGCGCAGCTTTGATTTTTGCGCAATATGCCAAGAAACAATTAGAGGTAAAGGATTATTTACCGGGACTTTATAAGTTCTCGGACTGGTTGCCTATTTGCCGGATATTGGAAGGATCGGGTGCTCCGGTAACTTATAAAAGTGAAGGACTGGCCCAAAAGCTGGGTTTATCAAGGCTATATATTACTTTCAATGGTTACTGGCCGGAAAAAGGAGCCTTGATGATGACCGGTGCTTTTAAGGAATGTGAGGCTTATACGGTATGTGCCCGCACGAATAATCATTATGACGATAAGATAATGGTGGTCGCTTCGGCAGGAAATACGGCCCGGGCTTTTGCCCGTGTATGTTCGGAGAATAATATTCCCCTTTTATTGTGTATTCCGGAAGATTGCAACGATGCCATGTGGGCTGCCCGTTCGCTGAATCCTTGTGTAAAAGTTGTGGCAACGGCCAGTGGCAGTGATTATTTTGATGCCATACGTCTTTCCAATATTATTTGTGAGATGGGAAACTTCTATCCCGAAGGAGGAGCCAAAAATGTAGCTCGCCGGGACGGGATGGGAACGACAGTACTGTCTGCCGTAACCACGATAGGACGAATACCGGATTATTATTTTCAGGCAGTCGGTAGTGGAACCGGAGCGATAGCTGCCTGGGAGGCCAATAAACGTTTTATTGCCGATGGACGTTATGGTAAAAATCTGATGCGTCTTATGGTTTCGCAAAATGTACCTTTTACTCCGATATACGATGCCTGGAAAGCAGGTTCCCGGGCCTTATTGTCTGTGGATGACGAGGTGGCCCGTCAACAGGCGGGGGAAATATGTGCTAAAGTACTTTCTAACCGGAAACCTCCATATTCTGTAAAAGGAGGGTTGTTCGATGCTCTGACGGAAACCAAAGGAGATGTCTGGGTGGCGACTAACGAAGAAGCCCGTGAAGCAATGGAATTATTCCGGACACTGGAAGGTGCAGATATTGAACCGGCAGCGGGAGTGGCAACTGCAAGCTTGATTAAGGCTATAAAAGAAGGAAAAGTTAATAAGGAAGCAGTGATTATGCTGAATATTACGGGTGGGGGAATACAACGGTTTAAACGGGAACATAATTTGGTTTATAAGAAACCGGATTATGTGTTTCCGATAGATGCAGAACCCGGATTTATAAAAGAAAAAGTAGCAGAATTATTTGGATAAATCAGTCGGGTGATTCCGGCTGTCCGATAAGATAAATCATAGTAAACGTCAAGCGGTTGCTATGATTTTTTCTTTTATTGTTGGGGAATATATTATATATTTGCGGGATAAGGATATATCAGGGAAATGTAATGCCTAATGCAAGATTAAAGAGATTCGGAACATTAGAATTTTATTACGCAGTTTTGCGAAGGGACTGGCGTAAAAAGGCGATTGTTTGGGAGTCTTTTCTGAAAATAGTGGCCATACTGGTTGTTTCAATAGATCGTTTTATAAAAGATGCCGGCGCAGTTTCTGCTGCGGCTTTGACATTTTATTCTGTTTTGTCTTTTATCCCATTCGTTGCTTTGGCTTTGGGAATAGCTAAAGGTTTCGGTTTAGGAACTGTTTTGGAAAATCAACTTCATGAACAGACATTGGCCAATACCCAGATTGTCGATTTTGTATTGAATTTTGCCAATCATGCCCTGGAGAATATGAAAGGTGGGTTGGTTACCGGTCTGGGGATTGTTTTTTTGCTGTGGGCTGTCATTAAAGTGCTTGGAAATACCGAGCTGGCTATGAACAGGATATGGGGAGTACAGAAAGGGAGAGGTGTTACCCGGAAATTTACGGATTATCTTTCCATCATGTTTATCGCCCCTATTTTGGTTATATTGATCAGTAGTATCAACGTCTTTATGACATCGAATCTGCAGGCTATTGCCATGGAAGAAGGTTTCTTGAGCTATGCCGGTTCGTTGATGATTTTTCTGCTTAAATTGCTGCCTTATTTATTGGTGTGGTTGTTGTTTATTTTCCTGTACCGTTTTATGCCGACCACTCCTGTTAAATTGAAACATGCCGTTGTGGCCGGTATAATTGCCGGAACCGTTTATCAGGTCGTTCAATGGTTTTACATCCGTTTTCAGATCGGGGTCAGTTCATATAATGCCATTTATGGGAGCTTGGCTGCATTGCCGTTACTATTGGTGTGGCTGCAACTGAGTTGGAGTATTGTTTTGTGGGGAACGGAATTGTGTTATATTTTGAGAAACCGCCATTTTCTGTACATGTCGCCTGTTGAACGTGAGAATAAATGGATTGAAAATATCGAATTGTCGGTCAATATACTCAAATATATTGCAGACGAATATTTGAAGAATAACGGTGGTCCCAGCTTGGAAATGATTAGTAAAAAATTGAGAATCAATATGAATAAATTGCGGGTGGTTTTGCAGGATATGGCCGATAAAGGAATTTTAGCGCAAGTGGAAGAGGACGATGACATTTTTTATTTGCCTCTTGTGGATTTGCATAAATTATCCCTGGCAGATGTCATTATCCGGTTGTCGTATATCCGTAATCATGCTGAAGAAAAATGGGAACGGCGTTTTATTCAGGCCATTAACCGGGAATTCGGGGATGAAAAGTTTGCTTGACGAAAGCATAGAGTATACCCTACGCCGGGGGACTTATTTGGTATTTTGAAATAAAAATGATATATTGTGCTCAAATTTGAAAATTATGCGGAAAAAGATTGAGTTGGAATATATTTTTTCATCCTCTGTAAAAGTTTTATTCTCTCGATTAAGTACAGCTCCTGGTTTAGCAGAATGGTTTGCGGACGATGTATTGCAGAGGAATGGAAAGTTTGTCTTTATTTGGAACGGTGTAGAGCATATAGCTTCTTTAATCGATCAAAAACCGAACGTTTTTGTTCGTTTTCATTGGGAAGATACGCAGGAAGATGAATATTTCGGATTTGATATACAGGTGCAGCCTTTGACAGAAGATGTGGCATTGATTATCACTGATTTTGTAGATCCGGAAGACGAAAATGACGCCATTGAATTGTGGAATAAACAAATCGAAATACTGCATCGTACATTGGGTGCATAATACTTTCCTGATATTGTATTTGACCGGTATGTACCGGATTAAAATGGAGAGCGTAAATTATCCTGGATTGAAATCGCAGATTTTAAAATTTTAGTTATTCCATAACCCAACCTGTCTGTATTTGAAAAAATTATGAAGGGGCGATTGGGGATCTGATATTTTATAAATGTTGCGACTCGGTAACTTTATATAGTTTAAAATCCGATATCAATTGCGTTTATCCATCAATTTGAGATTTACAATCTAAAATTTGTAATTTAATTGTACATTTGCAACTGGAAAAATGAAAGTTTGTAGATGAAGAAGTTACATATATTCATGCTAAAAAGCTTTAGCGGACCTTTTATTGCGACATTTTTTATCAGCATGTTTGTGCTGTTGATGCAGATGTTGTGGCGTTATATAGATGATTTGGTGGGAAAAGGGTTGGATTTTTCAGTGATCGTTGAAGTTTTGTTTTATTTTTCCTTGTCTTTGATACCGATGGCCATGCCTTTGGCTGTATTGCTTTCTTCAATTATGACTTTCGGGACGCTGGGCGAAAATTATGAATTGATCGCATTGAAGTCAGCCGGAATTTCATTGTATCGGATCATGTACCCTTTGATTGTATTCATTGTCTTTCTGACTCTTTTTGCCTTTTTCTTTTCAAACAATATATTGCCGGTAGCGAATCTCAAAGCCGGTAGTCTGTTATATGATATCAGGCGGCATAAGCCGGAAGTGTCTTTTAAAGAGGGGATTTTTACAAACGACCTGGAAGGGTATAGTATTAAAATCGACAGGATCAATAAGGAAACCGGTATGATGTACAATATGTTGATTTACAATCATAAAGTTGTACCGGGAAATTATGAGGTTACCAAGGCTGATTCCGGGATGATGCTGACCCACCCCAACAGCAATGTAATGGAATTGATATTGTATCATGGAAATACATATACGGACGAAGGGATGAAGCCGGGCAATCGTAAGACTTTTCCTTTCAGACGGCTACAATTTGAAAAACAGAGTGTTCTGATTGAATTACCCGAAAATGAACTGAAACGAACGGATGAAGATTTGTTTAAATCTTCTATTATGCTGAATCTGAATCAGCTGCAATATATGATCGATTCTTTACAGAAAACGGTGAACGCCCGGAAAAATGAAGACACAAGACGGCTGTTGGCGGCCAATTATCAGAAAAGCAAGAGCCTGAATGCACAGAAAGACAGTATATACCAGGCAGAGTCGAAAAATCAGACACAGGACATAGACAGTTTGTTCCGGAGCTTTGATCCGGAAGAACAGCAGCGCGCTGTCGGAAATGCCTTGCAATATGCCCGGGATGTAAAGATGAGCGTACAAAGTAGTCGGGATTATACCCTGCGGCAGGAAGAACAAATCCGGAAAAATCAGATTGAATGGCACAAAAAATTTACACTTTCTTTTGCTTGTTTTATCTTCTTTTTTATCGGGGCTCCATTGGGAGGAATTATCCGGAAAGGGGGACTGGGTATGCCTGTCGTCATTTCCGTACTGCTTTTTATTATCTATTATATCATCAGTATGATCGGCGAACGGTCGGCCCGTGAAGCCGTTATCGGCGTTTGGTTCGGCACCTGGTTGTCTTCTCTCATTTTGTTGCCGTTAGGTGTTTTGCTGACCTACAAATCCGTGACAGATTCCGAGATTTTAAACGGGGAAGCTTATATGAACTTTATTAAGAAAATAGGAGATTTTTTCAAAAGAAAACGAGCATGATTCTTCATAAATTACGTATTGTTTATATGGGAACACCCGATTTTGCCGTGTTACCTTTAAAAAAAATGGTAGAAGCCGGATTTGAGATCGTAGGGGTTGTGACCAATCCGGATAAGCCCGCGGGACGTGGACAAAAGTTACAGGAGTCGGCCGTAAAGCAATATGCCCGTGAAGCCGGCTTAAAAATATTACAACCGGAGAAATTCAGAGATGAGGCTTTTTTAGCTGAATTGAAAGCTTTGAATGCTGATCTGCAACTTGTTGTCGCTTTTAAAATGTTGCCGGAAGTTGTTTGGAATATGCCCCGTCTGGGAACAGTGAATTTACATGCTTCGCTTTTGCCGGATTACCGGGGAGCCGCACCGATCAATTGGGCGGTGATAAATGGAGAGAAATATTCAGGGGTAACGACATTTTTATTGAAACACGAGATAGATACCGGTAACATCATATTCCAGCAGAAAGTAGATATTTCCGATACGATGACAGCAGGAGAGTTGCACGATATGTTGATGGAGACCGGGGCAGAATTACTGCTGAAGACTGTTGAGGCCATGGAAAAGAATGATTTTCCGGCATTGGACCAAAAGGATTTGCTGAAGGGAAGAACTCCCCAGGCAGCACCTAAGATTTTCAAGGACGATATGAGAATAAAATGGGATGAAGAGATTGACCGCATATACAATCTGATTCGGGGATTATCGCCGTATCCTGCCGCGTGGACTGAACTGGAAAATGAAAGGTCGGGAGAGAAGTATGTATTAAAAGTATTTACGACTGAAAAAATTTGCCGGGAACATGCCAATACTCCCGGTAGTTTTGAGACGGATGGGAAAAATTTTGTGGATGTATTTGTAAAACACGGGATCATTCGACTGAAAGAAATACAGTTGTCCGGTAAAAAACGGATGACAATAGAGGAATTTTTGCGGGGATTCAAACTTCATGAATATCGGTTTTTATAGATATCAGGTTTTAAAATTCACTTCTTCACAAGTTAATCTTAAGCTGGGACGAGGTCTTTTGTTTTCTTTTTTTTGCCTTCGAAATTGTCTCTTTGAAATTGTCCGGCATCAGCTTTAACTGCCGGTCCTTGTTTTTTTGTTCAAAAAGTCTTTTTGTATTTATGTGAATTTCAAGATATTGAAAAAAAGTTTTCATTTTTCCATAAAAAATTGGTAAAA
>NZ_DOED01000009.1:0-20053 GCF_003524185.1 Culturomica sp. | reverse complement strand
TTTGAGTCCCGTTTTCCGCTCTCTGAATCAGGTAGTTACGAAAGTGACTACCTTTTTTCTTTTCCTGTTTTTCGTGGTTTCGAGCGATCTGTTTAAACCGGCAGATACCCATTTGTGGATAGTGTTTCAAAAAGTGTGTAAATCCCACTTTTATTATTTTTGTAATGGAAGTTTCAAAAATGATAGATTATGGAATTTACACATGAACAAATTTCGGAAATAATTTCTGAAATCACAAATGGGGAATCCGGTCTTGAGGGTTTAATCAAACAAGGTTTGGAAAGTCTGATGATTTCGGAGCGTCGTTTTCACAATGAAGAATTATCTGACGTGAGCAACGGTTATCGTGATCGTCGAGTCTGTCATGGCGGAAAAGTGTTTGAACTTCGAGTTCCGCGTAGTCGCCATAGTAACTTTTACCCGATGTTGCTGGGGATATTAAAAGATCAGGAGGAAGAAGCCCAGAAACTTGTCAGTAGCTTGTATTGTTCTGGCCTGACCACGGAGCAGGTAGGTAAAATCTATGAACAGTTTTACGGTAAGCACTATAGTAAAAGTCAGGTAAGCCGTCTTTTAAACACCGCTCGTGAAGATGTCAACGCTTGGCTGAAACGTAAGCTCGACTCCCGTTACCCGATTCTTTATACCGATGCCACTTACGTTCTCACGCGTCGTGATGAATCGGTCAGTAATGAAGCCTACTACACTGTTTTAGGGGTAAAAGAAGACCGCACCCGGGAAGTACTGACTGTCGTGAACTTCCCCACGGAAAGTGCCACGAACTGGAAAGACGTGTTTGAAGACCTCAAGGAAAGAGGCGTTAAAGTGGTGAATCTACTGGTATGTGATCGACTGGCAGGTATCGAGAACATCCTGGCAGATACTTTTCCTGGAGCGGATCTGCAGCTTTGTACCGTTCATCTGAAAAGGAATATCGTGAATAAAGTCAAACCAAGAGACAAGAAGCAAGTCATGGAAGAGCTTAAACAAATATGCGCGCCCGATCAATGGAACATCAATCCGGAAAAGGCGTTTCAAGCATTTAAAGACTTTATTCAAAGATGGCAGAAAAACTATCCACCACTGAAAAGATATCAACATGAAAGGTACAGATTTTACTTTACATACTTTAAATATGAAAGGAAAATCAGGGGTATGATTTACACCACTAACTGGATTGAAAGACTGAACAGGGATTATAAAAGAGTGATTAACATGAGGGGGGCCATGCCAAATCCACGGGCCGTCATTCTGTTAATGGGAACAGTGGCACAGAACGCGGATATTTATAAATATCCTATTTATAATTTCTTAGAATCGAGTTTATTTTATTAAAAAAAAATAGATTTGCAAAGATGATAGAAAAAAGGAGTACATACACACTTTTAGGGACACTATCATTTTGTGTTTCAATGACGAGCCCAACGACGAGCCTGTTTTAGGGCTATTATATGGGCTCATTTCCGGGTTCAATGGTAACCCGACAGCAAATCCATTTGGAAGCCCACTAACTGTCACGTCCGTGATCCCATTAAAAAATAATATCTATCTTTAGAATAATTTTATTCTGATAAAAAAGCTCACTTTTCAAGGTGAGCTATAAACAAAAATACAATACTATTTTCTCTTCTTTGAAATGGTTTATTTCTATATTACACGAAGGTAGGATACTCTTGTTTTACATATCCCTGCAAAAGTTTCCCATTTTCTTTTTTATTTCGCTTAATTCCGTCTGCCCCCCATGTGCCCCATTGTTTGAAAAAGAAAGCAGAACCCTGAATCCGGCATTGCTTCTCAATATTTAAAACCCATTCTTCTTTCATAGGACGGGCATTTGTACCACTTTCTCCACCAACGATCACCCAATCAATATTGGTCAGATCCATGCTCCCCAGATCTTCCAATAAAGGTTCGCAAGATAAAAATTTCACTGTTGCAGGAATATCACGTAAATCATCAATTCTGCTTTTTACTTTTGGATTTTCAACGGTGACACCCAGCCAGACGTTAGTGGGCACACGACGGGTCGCAAAATATTGCTTCAATATATCTGCCCGCTTCGTTAAAACCTGATAACGATGCTGTGGAGTATGCTTTATGACTTCAAAAACCTGATCGATAAATTCGAAAGGAATATCTTTATGAAACAAGTCGCTCATCGAATTGACAAAAATTGTTCGCGACTGTTTCCATTTCAATGGTTCATTCAAAGTTTCAGGATGTAAAACCAATTCAAAACCCTCTCTGTATTTTTTTATACCCATTGCTTTCAGACGCAAGGCCATAGTGGCAGCATAACAGTGTCGGCATCCCTCCGAAATCTTCGTACATCCCGTAGTCGGATTCCAGGTACTATCAGTCCATTCAATTTTTGTTGTTTTCATTTTTAGCTACCTTAATAATTTTATCGGAGTTGTGAGACAAATAAAAAGCTCCGCTTTTCCGCTTGTCTCCTCCCTCTACACAAATCCTTCTTTCCTTTTCCAATTTTCTCAAAATATCTACTGTTTTTGGAATACTGATTCCCGATTCCAACGAAAATTTATATATCTCCTGATTTGTTCTGGGAACAGAAAAATAATCCAGTAAATGTTCTTCATAAGATTCCAGTTTTGTCTTGAATGTACTGATTCCGGAAACCTCATCGAATAAATTCATAAACGAACCTTCGTATTGTTTCGTTTCATCTATCTCATGATTAGCTTCTCCATTATTGACATCAATACTCCACGAAGCACTCAGAAATTTTTCCAATCCTAAAGGATGATGCGAACCAAAAATCAAGCCGTAATAATTAGTTACTTTCTTGATAGAGAAACGTCCTAAATAGTAATCACCATTAATTAATGTTTTATAATAGTTATAAACTTTTTCATGACATTCATATGGTTTGCTTTCTTCAAACTGTATCTGACTCACTTTTATTTTTTTATTAATGCCTTCATTATCTTTAAATCTCCTGATGGTTGCAGAAGAAATAAAGAACAAAAAATCTGTTCGGGGAGCATCTACTAATTGCCTGAATACACTTTCTGTCACTTGCGATACCCCATATTGATCTATTAATAAAAAAGTAGGGGTAGCCTGTTTTATTACTTGATATTCAGCACTGAACAAATTCTGAAAAGCATCATTTTTAACCTCTAAAGAGCAATGATTACAAGCTCCGCATTTTTCTTTAAAAGCCTGTGTCAAAGCTAATAATTTCTCCGCTTTTTTCTTATCATAATCATTTAAAGTTATAAAAATCTTTTTGTTTTTATTCCTTATATCTTCACAATATTGCTTTAAACAATCCATTATAATCAACGGGCTTCCTTTTTCTCCATAAACATCCTGACCTTCACCTGCAAAAAAATCATAAATAAGAATTTTTTCAAATGGTGAACTATGAATGAAAGTTGGTATCCAGGATTCAATGTACTTTCTGAAAAGTAATAATTTTATTTTAGTACTTTCATCAAAGCCTTTTTCAAATAAATCTTTCTTAGCCATTTCGTCGAATGAATATTTCAATTAATCATAATGATTGCAAGATAGATAATTATTAGTTTAAAACATAATTTATAAAAACAAAATACACCATACAAAGGATATGGCATTAATATCCCCTTCGAAAATTGGATATTTAACAATAATTCTTTTTTTTGCTGTATAAACAGACGCAAGAGGTGTCTGTATATTTTGAAATATTTTATGTTGCGTTGTATAACATGCATCCTGATCAAGCAAAACTGGTAATTTTGGTGTAGTTGGTAGTGAAGAAGGAACGGTCAGAATGATTGTGAGCAACGTTCATGAATATGGTTCGTATAGGTGTATCATATATACTATACTTATCAGAAAGTGGGCGTTCTCCTTTCGTTCGTTCCGGTATACCAGTACCTGCTTGGGCGTTAAGGTGATATAAGTCCCGCTTTCTGTCTTTACAGATGCAAAGACTTTTCTTCCTTTCGCTGAATTAAAATATACAAGAGCTGTGCGAATGAATTTTACAACTTAACAATCTTATAAAATACCTATAGTAAGATACATAAAGTTCAACAACATGAAATATCATTCTATTTACCTGAGATACAATCTCCTATTTTCCTACATTTTTATAAGCAGAAGGATTAATACCTTCATGCCTTTTAAAGAATTTGGATAAATGGCTTACATCTGTAAAACCAAATTCATCCGCAATTTCTTTCAACTTGATTTCTCCGGTTTCTAATCTGCGCTTGATGAGTTGTAATTGCATCTTTTCGATATATTCTTTATAACTTATCTCGAAATTCCGCTTGAAATAAGTACTGAAATAAGATGGCGAAATATTAAAATGATTAGCAATCATATGGATGGAAATACAGTCACGGTTAGATATATTCTCTTGAATATATGCTGCTATATGAGCGTTAGTTGGAGTTTTCTTCTTTAATTCAATATTCCGGTTCTCAATGTATTCTTTTATCATTCCGAAAATGGAAAGAATATGATAATACACAATAGACGAACGAAGTACGTTAATCGTTGAATTATATAGGATAATATTCTCAAAAATATTCTTCAATATAGTCTGGCAAGGTTCACTCACCGTTATCTTGTCCTCTTTCAGCCATTGAATTTCCATGATGGAAGTTGGAGTTATTTCTCGTGAAAAGGACTTATGGGAGCGGTCATAAGTCTCAAAATAGCTTGAAGTAAATTTAATATAGGTAAAGCGCGTTATAGTTTTTACTGTGAAATAATGGCGGTCACCGGGTGCAAGCAGAAATAAATCCCCTTTTTCATATGGAATTGTAACTTCATTAAAAAAATGGTCCCCACACCCATAATGAATATAGATGATTTCAAAATGATCTTGGGCATGTAATTCGCAAGAATATTCTTCCTCAATTACATCTATAATCTTTAATGATTCAAACTGGCTGCACTTTCTCATAGCGTAAATATACAAAATAATATAATGTGAATACAAGTATTTCAATCCTATTTCCGCCTACCTTTGCAAAATAATCATTAACTAAATAGCAGAAAATGAAAAAGATAACATTATTTCCAATGATTTTAGGTATATTTTTAATTACTTCATGTATGGAAAACAGTAAAAAATCAGACAAAGTAGTCTTCACACAGAATGAAGACAGCACGAGTACCACAGGTTGGCAATCTCATTATGACCGGATGGAAGCAACCGACCTTCCTGATAACGTAATAGACTTAATAGGTAAGCAATGGATGCTGGTGACAGCAGGAAATAAAAGTTCTTATAACACAATGACAGCAGCGTGGGGAGGGGTTGGCTATATGTGGAGCAGACCATCTACTTTTATTGTAGTTCGTGATTCAAGGCATACTTATCAATTTTTGCAACGAGAAGAAAGTTTTACACTCAGTTTTTTTACAGAAGAATATCGGGGAGCACTTCGGATTTGTGGAACAAAATCGGGACGAGATACTGATAAAGTGTCAGAAGCAGGGTTGACCCCATTGGAAACCCCTTCCGGACTAATGAGTTTTGAAGAGGCCCGAATGATTATAGAATGTAAGAAAATGTTCGTTCAAGAGATGGACTATACAAATTTGACTCAACCTTATAAAGAGAAAATTATGGAAGAATCTTATAACAACGAGCCTTCTAAACACCAACTCTTTATTTCAGAAATAATCAATATATGGATAAAGAAATAACAGGCAGATTACGGATAGGGAATTTGTTCCGACGGTATTGCAGGACGGTTCATTTTCATCTATCCTTTTTCTTTATGGGAGTGATTCTTATTTATGCAGTATCGGGCATAACGATGAATCATTTAAAGGATTTTAATCCGAAATACGATATAACTGTAAACAATTATACGGTGAAGGGGACATTCCCTACCTCCCATAAATTTAATAAAAATGAAATAATACAGTTGTTAAAAGAGGTAGGCGAGCAGGATAATTATATCAAACATTTTTATCCGAATAACTCAACGGTAAAAGTTTTCTTGAAAAGTGGTTCATCCTATATTCTTGATACTCAAACAGGAAATGTTACTTATGAAGGAATAAAGAAAAGACCGGTTTTTTATCAACTCTCATTTCTCCATTATAACCCGGGAACATGGTGGACCTATTTCTCAGACCTATTTGCGGTATGTCTTATATTGATATGTATAAGCGGTATTCTAATGAATAAAGGTAAACGAGGTTTGTTCGGAATAGGGGGAATTGAATTATTGGCAGGTATATTAATCCCTGTGCTGGCTTTAATTTTATAGATAAATTACATAAGTCCCCCGACTTATTTCGTTATTTTGTTATATCCTTTAATTTCAGCTTGTTATGTCGGGTAAAATGTATAACTAATTTTGATGTAGTACTTAATAAAATGGATGCAAAATTCAAAGGTTCAATTTATGGGATTATTGCAGCAATCAGCTATGGGACAAATCCACTTGGGGCATTATCTCTTTATGAAGCTGGAATAAACGCTAACTCTATATTATTTTACCGCTTCTTACTTGCAACTTTTTTTCTCGGTGGGTTAATGTTTATACAAAATAAATCGTTCAGGGTTACACGAAAAGAATTAGGAATTTTGGCAGGGTTAGGGATTTTGTTTGCGGCATCTTCGCTGACCCTGTTTTTAAGTTTCCACTACATGGATGCAGGAATAGCGTCTACAATTCTGTTCGTATATCCTGTTATTGTAACTGTCATCATGGCTATTTTCTTTAAAGAAAAAACATCCTTAATTACGGTTTTATCTATTCTTTTGGCTATTGGGGGCATAGGACTGTTATACAAAGGGAATAATGGTAGCGTGTTAAATGCAACGGGAGTATCGCTTGTTATGCTATCCTCCCTTTCTTATGCACTTTATATAGTTGCTGTAAATAAATCCTCTTTAAAAATGTCATCTATAAAGCTAACGTTTTATGTGCTGCTATTTTGTACATTAACTATCATGGTTCAATCATTTTTTGACAGCAACAATCATTTACAGTTACTTACAACCTCTTCTATGTGGATGTTTGCTATAATGCTTGCATTGGTTCCTACTGTTATATCCTTAGTATTTATGGTAATTGCAGTACGCCAAATAGGTTCAACACCTACTGCTATCATGGGCGCATTGGAACCACTCACTGCGGTGGTTATCGGTATTACTATATTCAATGAAATATTCACTCTACGGTTGGCTGTTGGCATTATGATGATACTAATAGCTGTAATTCTAATAATAATTGGTAAATCAATTCAAATCAAGACATTAACGGTTGCTATTATTTATATAGGACAAATACTTCATAAACCTTGGCAACCGAAATGAAATTATCTAAATTGTAAATTGATTAAAAGTTTCTATTTTCTATATACGATAATACTCTATCACAACTTTAAAATAGTAAAAACGGGTGTATGATTATTTAAATGTAATTCTTATTACAACGCAAAACATGTTAGAAAAAATGTCAAAGCAGAGATTTCCCGCTTATTATCGGAATATTCGCAGCGCAAAGTTTCCGCATCTGAAATTGTAGAAGCTATTGAAGAATTGGCTAATCATTTAGCCGATTTTAGTATCAACGAACAGGATTATAGCGTTTTACTACGCTATTTTTCTTTCGGATTACATAGTGGAAAATAGTTACGAATACGAATTTGACAAAGACGGTTATGTTACAGTGATGAAAGGCTATAAAACAGAGACCAGCAAAAAAATTTTAGAGGGGACAATTACCGTTGAATACAAATAAGCACTAACCCTTTTTTGCAATATATAAGAGCTGACAAATATATGTTCGTCGGCTCTTTTTTCGTGGTAGAAAAATACGAAAAATCTACTCTTATATACTTTTGGAAAATTTACCACCAACCAAAAATATATGAGTTTAGGAATACATGAAATTAGTATTTTATTACTCCATTAAGATAGAGAGTAAGTATAACCTTTAAATCGGTCTTGATTAGCTTACTCATCATTCTTTCATTTTAATGCTAAAACGTATATCTGTTTTTCTGAATGATCGTTAAATGCTGCTTCTTCAAAATTTCCAAATTTGTGAATAACATTAAATCCAGCCCATCCCAGATATGAATCCAATTCTTGAGGGAAAAACAATCTCATATCCATATTTTGAACTGAATGAAACTTATCATTTATAAAATAATGCCATTTTATGCGATTAATTTGAGTTGCATTTTCATAAAACATGGTCTGTTTTATCAACACGTTTCTTTCATCGTTGGTTGTATATTCCGCTATTACTTTTTGCTCTTTTTCACCTTTAACAATATACTGAATATTAGGATTAAAGCAATCTAACAGAAAGAAGCCCTCTGCTTTAAGATGATTTTTAACCCTCTTTAGTGTCTTGAATAAATCTTCATTTTTATATAAATGATGAATTGAATTAAACGGCATAAAAATAAGGTCGAATTTTTCTTGCAAGTTCAATGTTCTAATATCCGCTTCAATGAAATTAATTCCTAATCCCACTTCGGAAGCTTTTACCTTTGCTTGCTCAAGCATTGATAAAGTGTAATCTACCCCACAAATATTGTATCCATCCTTTGCAATTGGAATCGTAAGCCTGCCAGTGCCACAACAAAGTTCAAGTATTTTAGCATCCTCATTTTTCGGCAACCACTTTTTATAAAACTGCAAATCGGACAGGAAAGTATTTAATCCATCATAAATATTTGCATCGTAAATCAAATCTCCGACCTTATAATCAGTATTCATTTTGCTCTTCATATTTTATACAAAGCTATAAAATTAATTACGAAGCCAATAATCGGTCTGTCATTCCCGCTATTTTGTCTTTACCAAAGCCTTCAAGGCATATTTAATCGTTTCTGTACATGCATAGTGTAAACCTGCCAAAACACATCCGACAGTCAATCTCATTTAGAATAATTTTACACTTACACCACATTATTTCTTTTTAATTTTTACTTTTACCTCTGAATTTTTTACAGTTGAACCAATTTATATCAGGATAATGAAAAAATTCAGGAATTATTTATGGTTTACTCTTTGTTTGTGTATGACGGCAACGGCCGCAACATCACAACGTAAAGTAGAAACAACAGCAGAGAAAGTGATGCTATTTATCGATGGGGCACAGGTGACCCGTACTAAACAGGTGGAACTCCCGGCCGGAAACTCATCCTTGATATTCACCGGGCTTTCGCCTTATCTCGATGCCCGGAGCATGCAAGTGAGTGCAAAGGGCAAGCTTACAATCACAAATGTTAATCTGCAATATAACTTCCTGGATAGTGTGGATGTCAGTCGTCAGCAGGAGCACTTACAGCAGACTTTGAGAAAAGTGGAGAAACAACAGGAAGAACGGAAATCGGCTCTCGCCCTAGTGAAAGCCGAGCAGGAAATACTGAAAAACAATTGTACACTGGGCAATAAAAGCAATACTTTGTCAATAGCAACCATCCGGGAAGCAACCGCTTATTTTGCAGAACAGATGAAAGAGCTTACTGCCAAAGAATTGGCTACCCGTAATCAATTGGAAGAACTGACCGAACAGTATCAGCAATTGCTCCGGGAACTGCGCCAGGCAAAGGGTAAAGACATGAAACGTACCGGTGAAATCCTGGTGGGTATTCACGCTCCGGCCGCTTGTACTGCAACATTTACCTTAAGTTATTATGTAAAGAATGCCGGTTGGTTTCCTTCTTACGACATTCGTTCGGAAAGCCTTGCAGAACCGCTTTCCATCATCTATAAAGCCAATATTTTCCAACACACAGGCGAAGAGTGGAAAAACATCGATCTGTCGCTTTCTTCTTCCAGTCCGTCAACGGGGAATGTAGCTCCCCGCTTAGAGTCTTACCGCCTGAATTACGGTTGGGCGGCTCCCAACTACCGCAATGAAATGAATGGAAACAACATATCGGGGATCATTTCGGATGCCAAAACCAACGAACCTTTAGCCGGTGCTACTGTCAGGATTCCTGGTACTACCGTTGGTTGTACAACAGACATCGACGGCCATTATTCACTTACTATGCCGGAAGGGCAAGGCCGGTTGGAATTTGCATACATCGGCTATATTCCACAGACAACTGAAATACGCAGCAATACGCAAAACATCCGACTAAGCCCCGACTCACAAAGTCTTGACGAAGTGGTTGTTACCGGTTATGCTTCTTCTCCCCGGAAAGCGCTGAAAGCTGCGGCAATCGTAGAAGAAGAAGAAGAAGCTGTCGAAAGTATACCAATGGAAGTCAAACCAACCCGGCAAGTGACAGGCTATGAATTCGATATCAAGATACCTTATACGATTCTTTCAAATAACAAACCCGTCGTGGCGGAAATCGGCCGCTATGACCTTCCTGCTTCTTACGTTTACCAATGTACACCGAAGATCGATAAAGACGCCTTTCTGATGGCCCGGCTTACCGACTGGAATAAACTGAACTTGCTGGAAGGAGAAGCCAACATTTATTTTGAGAAAACATTTATCGGCAAGTCGGTACTCGACCTAAGCACTCCCGGAGATACGCTTTCATTTTCCCTGGGACGCGACCACCAGATTGCCGTACAACGGACAAAAGAGCATGAATATACCTCGCGGAAACTAATGGGCTCCTCTCAAACACAGACCATCAGTTGGAAAATATCCGTTCGGAATCATCGTTTGCAGGCAGTTGAACTAACCCTCTGCGATCAGGTACCCGTCTCCGCGAACAGCAGTATTGTGGTGACAGCTGAAGAACTAAGTGGCGGCAAGCTGGATGAAAACACAGGTATCATTACCTGGCCACTGACATTGAAACCCGGCGAACAACGCGATATTATTTTGCGCTACAAGGTGAAATACCCGAAAGACAGGCGATTGGACGTAGAATAAACAGATCATCAATGCCAGATAAACAACAAAAAATAGTATCCTTTTACTCACGGAAGGCGACGAAGAAGTAATGTATTGCTAAAGCGTCGTCCCGTTTGACAAACAAAGCCAAATAGGAATATTTCAATTCATCATGACAATTATAAGATAAGAAATTATTAGTTTAATAATATAATTTATGAAAGCATAATACATACTACAAATAACATATAATTAATACCCCATCTCAAACAATAATTCTATTCCTCTACTGTATAAACAGATACAAACGGTATCTGTGATTTTCATATGTTATTGCGCTCGTGTCTGAATTTATACTTACAAATTTATTTACAATATCGTATTTACAAACACCTTAAACAACACAAGCCAGCCTAAAGCCAATAAAAATAGCAACGTTTTGGACATTTTCGGAAAGTTTTCAGACTTCAGAGTGTTGTCGAAGACAGAAGATTTTCTTTTGCGCCGGGAGCATGCTGAAAAATAGGAGCGACAATCGGACAACTCTCCAACTCTTTGCAGTCACCGCAGGTATTAAATCCTTTTTCATATACACATTTGCGGATTTCACAATAATCGCTGCAATACGCAAATTTCACTCCGTCTGCACGACACCCCATACAATTTATGGTGGCTGCCGTAATCTCCGGTGCATTGTTCATTACACTCCACTTTTGGGCGGTTTTTTCTCTCAGCTCATTGTCATTCCGGACAGTGGCTATGCGGGCATCGCAATTTTCGCAATCTAATCCGCAACAGGCTATCAATCGTTTTATCATTAAGACAAAACTAATTATTTTTTCTATTTATCCTCCCTATAGGCCAATTTTTATTATCTGCTCCCGTTTCCTAAAGGAGTGTAAACACGCTTTACTCTCAGTCATCTGTATTTGCCTTTTCAGCGGATCTTCCGGCCCAAAGGTTATATCGGGAAAAACCTTTCATATCCGGCAACTCATTTTTTAAATTCCGGTTCAGGTTTGCAAAATAAGTCAGATTCGTAAATTACTTATAATAACAATTCATATAAAGTGTAAATTGTTTGGCAACTTGACTCGTTATCAGATTTTTTTAATCGTAAATCGTAAATCGTAAATCATAAATCGTAAATCTAAAATTAAATCGTTCCTTTTTTCGGAACAAACAGCCTGCACATCTCCGCCTGCTCGATGGTAAGTAGCTTTACTTTCCGGGAATTTATCGCATAACAACGCACCAGAGTTGTAAAGATATCTTATGGCAATATCCTAAATACGGTCGTATGCACGACCTTTAATGTAATTTCGAATAATACAATTACACTTCACAGTGTTTCAACAGTTATTTATCAGATGTCCGACTTTCGATATTCGGCAGCAAGCCTGTAATTATACCCAGCAGAGGCAGCAGGGTACTGATCCGGAAGATGTATTCGATACTGGTTTTATCAGCCAACCAGCCAAAAAAGGCCGAACCGATGCCTCCCAATCCGAACATCAATCCGAAAAATACCCCAGCAATCATACCGACTTTTCCCGGCATAAGGTCAGTCGCATAAACCAGAATAGCCGAGAACGCCGATGAGATCACAAGGCCGATAATAATTGCCAGCACAATAGTACAAGTCAGATTAGCATAAGGGAGCAGTAAAGTAAAAGGCGCAGCTCCGAGAATGGAGCCCCAGATGACATATTTCCGTCCGATACGATCTCCCACCGGGCCGCCGATAAACGTCCCTGCCGCGGATGCCGCAAGGAATGCAAAAAGACAGTACTGTGATCCCTGTACCGACATTCCGAATTTATCCATCAGAAAAAAGGTAAAGTAGTTAGTCATGCAAGCGATATAAAAATATTTCGAAAACACCAGCACCCCCAGGATTAAAAGAGCATGCCGGATTTTCCGTTTGGTAAGTCCGTGCACCGGTGTCGCTGTTGCCGCAACAGATTTACAGGCTACTACAGCCAACTGCCGTTTGTACCAATTCCCGATTTTTACAAGAATAAATATAGCCAGCAACGCAGCCAAGGCAAACCAGCCGATGGAAGCCTGGCCGTAAGGAATCACAATTAACGCTGCCAACAACGGTCCCATAGCACTGCCGGCATTTCCTCCGACCTGAAATATAGACTGTGCTAACCCCTTCCGGCCACCCGAAGCCAGTTGTGCCACCCGCGACGACTCGGGATGAAAAACCGAAGAGCCGCAACCGATCAGGCCGACAGCAAGCAAAATCAGACCAAAGCCGAATGCGACGGACAACATAAGCAAACCGGTTAATGTGAAACACATTCCGACTGCCAGTGAGTAAGGGCGGGGGTGCCGGTCGGCATAGCGACCGGCGAAAGGCTGCAAAAGCGACGAAGTCATCTGAAAAACCAGTGTGATGATACCGATCTGGGCAAAAGTAAAACCGAATTTCTCTTTCAAAAGCGGATAAACCGCCGGGATAACGGACTGCATCATATCGTTAAGCAGATGGGTTATACAGATCATAAACAGGATCGGATAGACGGTTCTGTCCGCCGCAAGCTGGGACAACGGCATAGGTATAGAATTCTTGCTCATAACTACGGCTCCTGTAAAATGATATTGATCGTATGTAAGGCTTCCCGGGCATCTTGGGCTATTATATGCCGAACCAATTGCTTATGCGTAGGCTGGGAAGCCAGGAAACAAGCCGTATCCACATAAATGTGCTCAAATCCTTTCCGCAGATAGATAGCAGCCGACCGGTAAAGCTCGTATAAGATCTCGTTGTGCGTGGCTTTCGCCAAAGCAATATGGAAATTGACATCGGCTTCAATACACGCCTCTAATTGTCCGGCTTCGGCTGTCCTACCCCGCTCGTCAAGAAACCCTTCAATCTTTTCAATGTCCTGCTCCGTACGCCGTTCCGCTGCCCGCCCGGCAATGGCAATTTCCAGTATTTTCCGCACTTCATCCAAATCGTGTATATCAGCACGCCGAAGACGTTGTTCCATCGGCTCATTCGATGCCGTCAGGTTCTCAACAAACGTTCCGGCTCCCTGCTGTACTTTCAGGAAACCCATATTAACCAATATCTTTACAGCTTCACGCACCGTCGAACGACCAACACCGAATATACGCATTAACTCCGGTTCGGTCGGCAGTTTCTGACCGACAGCAAATTTCCCATCCTTAATTTGATTTTGCAGTTGTTCCGCTAATTCCTCCGCCAGCGACTTTTTCTGAATTACTAAATTTGCATTCTCTTTCATCATATCATCTGATGTTTATGCAAAAGTAATTGTTTATTCCAAAATCGACAAAAGAGTTCTTAAGGTTTTACTATAAAAATAACCAGAATAGCAAATCATTTCATTCTATTCAAATGAAAAAGAGAGCTTCGGAACTTGCACTACTCTCCCAAGCCCTCTTTCCGGTTCGGTTCACAAGCCAACAACACGTCAATCGACGACAAAATTTTCCGATTTAAAATCGCTATAATACCTCCCGCAAAATGCCGTAAATTTTAAAACACAATAATCCGGATCGGTAACTCCCTCCTTATAATACATCGTATCACCTTCTTCCCAGATCAGTTCCTTATGTTCACAATCTGTCAGAACGTCCATTGTTCCTTTCAGCATTACCCCTTTGAAAAAACGTCTGTCACAAAAATAAAGACACGAACGGTTGTTCTTTAAATATTGTTGTACACGCATGGAAGAGGTGTTCGTCGTAAAATAAAAAATCCGTATACCTTCCCGTTTCCGGGGAGCTAACATTGCTTTCATATTCGGAAAACCATCCGCATCAACAGAACTTATAAATGCCACTTTTTGATTATCGACAATTCTTCCGACAGTTTTTTCTACATCTTTCATAATATTCTATTTAAATGACTCTGCAAACGTAGGAAAACAGCGGAAAAACAATACCGCAAAAATCAGGGAAGAAACAGCACTTTTCAACGATTTACACGGAGTCGGTATTGCAAAGGCGTCAGATCAGTCTGCTTGCGGAAAAAACGTATAAAATATGAAGAACTTTCAAAATTCAACTGATCTGCTACCTCAGATACAGAAAGAGAGCTATAGGCTAATAATATTTTAGCCTCTTGAATGAGTTTGTTCCGGAGGTAACATTTAGGACTGATTCCCATGCTTTTTTGAACGATCTCATTCAAATAATTGGGAGTAATACATAATTCACCGGCATAATGTGCGGTATCGTGATGAATTTTAAAGTCTCTATCAACCAGATGGATAAAATCATCTGCATACCGGTTCCGAAGCCTGGAAGCAATCACCCATTGTTTCGAATATTCCCGGTTCAACAACGTCAGTATCTCATACAGCAATGCCCGCAAAATGTGTTTATCCTTTGATTGCCCGTTATTTATTTCGGCAATAATATTCTGAATCAAATTCTCTATTCGGGAATAAATACCTACAGCGGTCATTTTAGCAGATGCTCTATCCCTGCTAAAATAAGAAAGATTTTGTATGAAAGAACGGTCATTGAAAAACGAGAGCAAAAATTCCTCCTCAAAGATAAGAGCATACCCTTGCGGAAGGTCACATTTATCCCAGGCCCGGACTTCTCCCGGTTTTGAAAATACAATATCTCCCCGACAAAGAGCATAGCGCTCCCCATCCATAGTCAAATGTCCTGCCCCACTTGTAATAAAAGTAATATCATAATAAGACAGGGTATGCAAAGGATGCTTGTTTATATGCTGCCTGATACTGTCTAATGTGACTACATCTATTAAAAGTTCCTCCCCATATTTCGTTTTATAGAAATTATACCGATAGATAGATTTCACAAGCCTGTTTTTTACAAAGGTAGTACAAACCGAATGCAGAGCCAAATTTATTTAAGTCCTGCAAAGGCCGTGCCTATCGGGTAGTAAAAAGAATTCATATCACCATTTCAGGTAAGGATCGTCGCTTTCAGCATTACCGGAATACCTGATATATAAATACAGAGTTCTAACACTCATAAATAAAATTTTGTAATTTCGCCGCCAATGACAGACCGGTATCCGATAAAGGAACCGACCGCTAAAACGGTCCCCTGTTTTGTAAATATTACGTTTGCTGCACATCCGTTCAGACGAAAGCGGAACCCGCATTTTGGAACAAATTCATAACAGGAAATCGTATTATTACAAGCGTCAGAAAAAGATGATTTGATTAAAAAAGCAGGAATAACGATGAAAAAAAGTCTTATCGCACTGGCATTCGGAACGCTCGGACTTGGAATAGCGGAATTCGTCATGATGGCCATACTGCCCTACGTAGCCAAAGATCTGCACATCAGTATCCCAACCGCAGGGCATTTGATTTCCGCCTATGCACTCGGCGTCTGTGCCGGAGCTCCCATGTTGACACTTGCCCGAAAACTACCGTTAAAAAAGATACTATTGGGGTTGGTTGCTATCATGATGATAGGAAATATTTGTGCAGCCTTTTCTCCCAATTATGAGTTTATGCTTATCGCCCGGTTTATATCCGGCCTTCCTCATGGAGCCTATTTCGGTGTAGCCTCTATCGTCGCCGAAAAACTAGCCGATAAAGGCAAAGGCTCGGAAGCGGTTTCCATTATGATCGCCGGTATGACGATAGCCAATCTTTTCGGTGTTCCACTGGGAACTTCACTCAGTACGCTGTTGTCCTGGCGTCTCACGTTCCTGCTTGTCGGCATCTGGGGAGTCATCATACTTTACTACATTTGGAAATGGGTGCCACAGGTAGAAGGACTCCCGGATACAGGGTTTAAACGCCAATTCTGTTTCCTGAAAACCACTGCCCCATGGCTCATTCTCGGGGCAACAATGTTCGGTAACGGAGGTGTATTTTGTTGGTACAGTTATATCAACCCGCTTTTGACAAATGTATCGGGATTTTCCGCCGAAAGTATCACATTTCTGATGGTATTGGCCGGATTCGGTATGGTTATCGGTAATCTGACCGGCGGACGACTGGCCGATAAATTTACTCCCGGCCGTACGGCAGCCGCTATGCAATTTATTATTTGCATCACCTTATTGTCCATTTTCTTTGCAGCTTCCGTCAATTGGCTCATGCCCTTACTGATGTGCATCTGCACACTGGGTTTATTCGCCGTTTCCAGTCCTTTACAGGTTTCAATTATCCATTTCTCCAAAGGAGGAGAACTTCTGGGGGCAGCCTGTATTCAGGTAGCCTTTAATCTGGGCAATGCCTTAGGAGCAACCATCGGCGCCTTGCCCCTGCAAGCGGGATTCAGCTACCGGTATCCGGCATTATTAGGCGCTCCCTTTGCCCTATTGGGATTCATCCTATTGATCGTATTCGTCAAAAAATACGAAACGAAAAACGGGTAAAAATATTTTTACAATCCCATGCAATTTAGAACACTTCTAAATAATTAAAACACAGGCCTTATTACTTCCCTCTATGAACCGATCAATAAATAGTATTTGACACAGATTGTTTTAATCGTTAATTTTAAAACAAAAAAGCAAATGAATAAAACGAAATGTATAATTGCTGTATGCAGTTGCGTATTATTTACCTTTTTAGGAAACGAGCAAATTCAAGCCAACGATTACAACAAATGTCAAACACAAAAATCGAAAACCATGAAACAATTTACATTACCTCAATTACCTTATAGTGCCGATGCACTGGCACCCGTGATCAGCAAAGAAACCATCGACTACCATTATGGCAAGCATCTGCAGACCTACATCAACAATCTGAATAAACTCATTGCAGGAACGGAGTTTGAAAATGCCGATTTAGAAACGATTGTCAAAAAATCCGACGGAGCAATTTTCAACAATGCTGCACAAACCTGGAATCATACGATATATTTCAACACGTTCTCTCCGAATGCACGTCAGTACCCTGAAGGAAAATTACGGGCAGCTATCGAAAAAGAATGGGGTTCGTTCGACAATTTCAAAAAGGAATTTACCGCAGCCGGCTCTGCTATTTTCGGTTCCGGCTGGGTATGGCTGGCAAAAACACCTGAAGGTCAATTAGTCATTCTCAAAGAGAGCAATGCAGGTAATCCACTGACCAAAGGCTATACTCCACTGCTCGGTATCGACGTATGGGAACATTCCTATTACCTCGACTACCAGAACAGACGGGCCGATCATCTGGAAGCCCTTTGGACAATCATCGATTGGAAAAGCATTGAATCCAGATTCTAAACGATCTTAACTAAAAAAAATCGCAGATGAAGATATCATCTGCGTTTTTTTTATACCCTCTCCCTTATCCTTATGAAACCTACCCCAATAATCCCCATAAAAGGTGATTTACCGGCATAGCCGGAACCTTTACTTTTGACCGTAGTTTAATTAAAACAATACATGAAATGAAAAAAACTGGAATATTTTACGGTTCAACGACAGGAGTAACAGAATCCATTGCCGAACAAATTGCGTCGAAATTGGGAATCACATCATCGGATGTCCATAACGTCGGAAACACAAGTGCCAATACTATCGAAGATTACGAAGTCCTGATCTTAGGGAGTTCAACCTGGGGAACCGGCGATTTACAGGACGACTGGTATGATTTTCTGGACACACTGGCTGCCTGTAACCTTCATGGCAAGACGATAGCCCTGTTCGGATGCGGAGACGGTTGTGGATTCGGAGGAACATTCTGCGATGCCGTAGGGACAATTTACGAAAAATTACAGGGGTTGGGATGTACATTTACCGGATCGGTAGAAACAGCCGGCTACGGATACGATGCCTCTACAGCTGAAGTAAACAACGGTGAGTTTGTCGGACTGCTGATCGACGAAAACAATGAAGCGGATAAAACCGAAGAACGCATAAAATCCTGGACGGAGGCACTTAAAAAAACTCTTTAATTCCAAACATTTCAATCATGACCGACACCTGCATTTTATCCGGTGATTTAAAAATATTCGTGCATCACATCTACGAGTTTCAAAAAGGAATACGCAGCATGGTACTATGTACACTGGATAAAAAAGACGAAGCATTTGCCCTGCAACGTTTGGAAAAACTGGAGATTGCTTATTTTATACACGTAATCAATCCGTCCCGGATCAATCTGTTTTTCGGGAAAAAAGAATGTATCGGTGTGGTCCGGAGGATTTGTAACCGTCCGTTGAATAAGCTGAGTCCTGAAGAAGATTTTATTCTGGGTACAATGCTGGGATACAATATTTGCCAACAATGCGATCGTTATATCCAACGCAAAACTTTAAAGAAAATTGCATAAAAACCATAAACTTAAATCTTACACTCCAATTTATGAAAATTCTAAATACAACACCCAACGGCTTACTCCTGTTTTGCCCGAATTGCAAAGCTTACCACCTCGAATTCGGAAATCTCTTTTTCCGTTTTTCGGAAGAAGAAATGAAAGAATTCCGTAAATATATCTCAGCTATTGACGGGCCAAAATACGAGGCTATAAACCACGAAATGCCCAATCGCCGAAAAATATTTTACGTATGCCCATCAACGGGTTTCATTGTACCCTCAACAGTACAGAACTAAAGGAATTACAATATTTAGTCAATAAAACGACAAAACTACCGGACATTTACAATTTATCTGTATTCTATAAACATGATACTTGTCTGAACTAGTTGTTTTTCTCATTTTGCCAACAGCCGCGGAGAAAGCGTTTCCGCGGCTTCTTTTACAATCCTGCCAAACTTTTACCCCCAAATCCGCCGGTTCATTTTAAAATTACAACTAAACCCGATAAACTTCACAAATCAAAATTTACATCCGGCTTCTTTATAATCTTTTTTTACCTATATTCGCAAAAGTATTATCAATACTATAACCTCAAAAATTAAAATACCATGAAAAAGTACATTTGCACAGTATGCGACTACATTTATGATCCGGCTATCGGAGATCCGGACAACGGCATTGAACCGGGTACTGCTTTTGAAGACCTGCCCGACGATTGGCTTTGTCCACTTTGCGGAGTGGGAAAAGAAGAATTCGAACCGGTAAAAGAATAAGGTATAAAAGTAAGTCCTGTACAAAACACATACAGGACTTACTTATTTTTAAATCACCTCCATCTGAATCTATTGAAATAAAACAAAAATTTCTAAGACTCCGGGGATAAATTGCCTACACTACGTTACGGCTATTTATAAAAAAAGAGTCCCATCACTGTGACCCCGGGAGTAAATTGCCGGAACTACGTTACGGCTATTTACAAAAAAAAGAGTCTCATCTCTGAGACTCTTTCTTTCAAAAT
>NZ_DOED01000039.1:54435-97884 GCF_003524185.1 Culturomica sp. | reverse complement strand
TTTGCAAAGATGATGAAAAAGGGTATGCATACACACTTTTTGAAACACTATCTAAGCATAGGAATAGTATCAATTTAAGATGGGCAAAAGAAACGGCTCAGCTGACCCGTTTTGTCTGACAACACAAGGACGGGCGGGAGTATTGATTCTCCCAATGGGAGTACGGAACCGTTGTACATAAAGCGTGAAATATTTCAGATGCTCCGATCGACAGATGCTCGCAACACCTTCCACCCGCGGAACAGAATCCACATTCCACGCCCTGTAATTTTTGTAAATATACTGAATTTCAGTTAAATTTATCATATACAATCTGAATATACCTGAAAATTATGGATCAGTTACAGAGGATACAAAGCAAAATATATGAGATCAGAGGACAAAGGGTGATGCTGGACCGCGATCTGGCAGAAATGTATGGAGTAGAAACGCGGACTTTGAATCAGGCTGTGAAGCGTAATATTGAACGTTTCCCCGAAGATTTTATGTTTCAGCTTACGAAGGAGGAATGTTTAAGATCACAAATTGTGATCTTAAATGCAGAGCAGGGAAAGCATTTGAAATATATGCCCTATGCTTTTTCTGAAATGGGGGTGGCAATGCTCAGTAGCGTGCTTCGTTCAAGTACCGCAATACAGGTAAACATTAATATTATGCGTGCATTTGTTGCTGTCCGTCAGTTAATAGCCAATCCTCCGACGGATAAAAGCTCGCTGCTTCAAAGGGAAGTAAAGGAGTTGAAAGAATATATTGAAGAAATGTTTGCTGATCAGAACGATATTAACGAGGATACCCGGACACAACTTGAATTGATTAACCGGACACTTGCAGAATTGCAGGTGCAAAAGAAACTGTCCTCAACTCCCCGCAGGCCCATTGGGTTTATCAGGCCAGAAGAAAATGATTGATTGATCTGCTTTGGTTTTAATACACAGAAAAGATCAGCTATAAATAATTCAGAATATCATGTAGTCAGGGAAAGGCAGGAACCGGCGAAGCCAGGGAAGCAGAACTTGAAAAAGTAATCTGATATAACGCCATTCATAAACTGATTTATTCTATTGGGAAAATATGAAGTCTGAATTTTGAAATATTTTTTGCTTGTACATAAGAAATGTTCCAGGATCATGTATACCCCTGAAATAAATCATGTAGAATCTGAAGGCAGGATTATTTCTGTTTGTCCTCGAAAATTAACAAGCGTTTAGCATTTCTTTATTACCGATAATCGGCCGACTTTTTGGACTGTTCACGGATCATGCAGTTGGAGGGGGATGAGGAAAAGAAAAAGTTTTGAGGGGAAAAATAATTCATGAAATAGAAACGATTGAAAAATTGAAATGTTTGACGCATGATGAGACAGTTTTGCATACATTAGATCCGATGATTAAAAGAGCGGTGCAATTTGTTGCGGATGAAACTCATTCAGTGGTAATTTATCAATTTTTTGTGATATAATACACATGCTTATTGATGTGTATTGTTTAATCTTATACGAGTAAAAAGCGGGTGTCTGTATGATATTTTGTCGATGTATTATTTGAAGTCAAATATTTATGCTTTGAATTGATTTGGCAAATGTATTTGTATTTAATGCTGTTGTGTTTTATGTAAGATTTAACTGTGAATATGAAAAGCCCGTTAAAAAGACGGGAAAGAAAACCTTATAATGTTCAAAGAACCTGAATTATTTTGATACTGTTTCCTAAGTGTATATGAACCTTTTTTTCTATTTCTTGTAAAAGTCCGGTTCTAACTTTTTCCATTTCTCTGCGTACTATTTTTACGATAATGCTTTGTTTTAATGGTAAATACTATGAGCACGAAGAAAAAAACACAAAAGGTAAAGCCGGAGATGACAGATGCCGAGAGAATCCGGGAAGACGAGAGGTTACGCGAAGCGTATGAAGATACTTTGGGGGAGATATTGGAAAACGACGACGAAGATGCCAGGGATAACCTGGCCGATTATATGGATGAACTGAAAGAGGAATCGGAAAATGTCGGACGCCCTCCACAAACAGATTGATGTTACGATAAAAAACAGTAAACAAACGGTTTCGTTGGGCTATTTTCTTTACAGGGGAATAGCCTGTTTTTACTTTCAGCTATCCTGTCGCCTGGAATTGGAACTTATTAAAAGAAAATTTAATTTTGAAGGCTTGATGCGGAGGGTACAATATTATATAGTGGTGTGACAAATTTATGGGAAATCAGATAACGATATATACGGATGGCGCTGCCAGTGGAAATCCGGGGCCGGGAGGATTCGGCGTGGTATTGATGGCCGGACCTTACCGGAAAGAATTGATGGGTGGGTTTCGGCTGACGACAAACAACCGGATGGAATTGCTGGCTGTCATCGTCGGGCTGGAGGCTTTGAAAAACGAGGGTGAGGAGGTAACGATTTATTCCGATTCCCGTTATGTGGTAGATGCCGTTGAAAAAGGATGGGTATTCGGTTGGGAAAAAAAAGCATTCAACGGAAAGAAAAATCCCGATTTGTGGAAACGCTTCCTGTTAATTTACCGGAAACATAAGGTTCGTTTTGTTTGGGTGAAAGGACATGCCGATAATCCGGAGAACGAACGCTGCGACCAATTGGCTGTTTCTGCGTATAAACGTACTGATTTACAGATAGATTATTTTTATGAAGCTGAGAATAAGAATACCTGATAAATTTTTACTTAAATGCTAAAAAATATTTCATTTTTTAGCTTTGTAAAAAATTTTAATTATTACATTTGTAACGATTTCGACGGAGGTAGGTGCTGTTGAATTAAGAACAATTTAAAATTAAATTCTGCAATGAAAAAGATATTAATAGTCGGTGCAGGAGGACAGATCGGATCCGAACTGGTTCCTCATTTGAGATCTCTTTATGGGAATAATAATGTCGTGGCTGCTGATATCAGCGCTGAAAAATGTAAGGCACTGGCTGAGGCCGGACCGTTTGAGGAATTGAATGCCCTTGACGGGGAAAAATATACCGCTATTGTAAAGAAATACGGTATTGATACGATTTTTAACATGGTTGCTTTATTGTCGGCTACCGGAGAAAAAAATCCGAAATTGGCATGGGACATTAATATCGGAGCATTGACCAATTCATTGTACATTGCAAAGGATAATAATTGTGCCGTATTTACACCGAGCTCTATCGGTGCTTTCGGTAAGGATACGCCGAAAGATAAGACACCGCAGGACACGTTGCAGCGCTCCAATACGACGATTTACGGAGTATGTAAAGTGACCGGAGAATTGTTGAGCGATTACTATTACAACCGTTTCGGTGTGGATGCCCGGAGCGTACGTTTCCCGGGATTGATTTCCTATGTGACGCTGCCCGGTGGCGGTACAACCGATTATGCAGTAGAGATATATTATGATGCAATCCGTAAGGGTTCGTTTACCTGCAATGTAAAGGCTGGCACATATATGGACATGATGTATATGCCGGATGCTTTGCGGGCTGTCGTTGAGTTGATGGAAGCTGACCCGGCCAAATTGAAGCACCGGAACAGCTTTAACATTGCTGCGATGAGTTTCGAGCCGGAACAGATCGCTGCGGAAATTCGCAAACATATTCCGGATTTCAAAATGGATTATCAGGTAGATCCCGTAAAACAGGCAATTGCCGACAGTTGGCCGAACAGCATGGACGATTCATGTGCTCATGAAGAATGGGGATGGAAAGCTGAATACAACTTGCAGAATATGACGACGGATATGCTTGTTAAGGTAAAAGAAAAATTCGATGCAGGATTGATAAAATAAGACAAGTTACTTTTATAAGTAATTGTTCGAAATCAAGTATATAGTTCAGTGCTTTAAGTGTCTGTACACAAAGAGACTGCAAAACTATTGAATAAGTCAACAGACTTATATGAAAACCGTTTGGAAATTTTCCGGACGGTTTTTTTATGGCTTTAGGAATACTTCGGTGAAAAAAGGAAGATGTTCCGGGAGAGAATGGATTTTTTTCTTTTTTTGAGTACACTCTGTTTTTTAATCATTAAATTTAGGGCATCGAAATCCGAGAGTACGATCGGTTGTTGAGTCTGACCCTTTAGGAAATGCCGTATGTGCCATAGCCTGCTGACTTCCAGCCTTTGTCTTTCGGCAAAATTTATGAATATGTCGAAAAATAAGAAAAAGGGAGAAGCGATCATTGCTAAGCCCGAATTGAGGAAGAGATTGGGAGAATTGTTTGAACAACATCCCGGCTCATGCTATAATTACAAGCAGGTGGCAAAACACTTGGAAGTGAAGAATATGGAAACGAAGCGGTTGATCGTAGAAGTGTTGGAGGAGATGCGCGATGCCGGAGAGTTGTTGGAGGAAACACCGGGGAAATACAGGAGTAAAGCGATAGGTTCCTATGTCACCGGGATTGTTGATCTCACGGCGAAGGGTGCCGCCTATATCCTTTCGGAAGAGGGCAAAGACGACATATTTGTCGCATTTCCGAATTTACGCCATGCGCTGAATGGAGATAAGGTAAAAGTATGGGTATATGCCCGCAGGCGTAACAGCCGTCCGGAGGGAGAAGTGGTGGAGATTCTGGAGCGGAAACGGACGACGTTTGTCGGTATTATTCAGCGTTCGAAAAACTATGCTTTTCTGATGCCCAGCGGTAAGCAATTACCTTACGATGTCTTTGTACCGTTGGCTCAGTTGCATGGAGCCAAAGACGGGGATAAAGTGGTGGTGGAAATTACCGAATGGCCGGAAGCCCAGAAGAATCCTGTCGGAACGGTTATACAAGTATTGGGAAAACCGGGGGATAACGATACGGAAATGAATGCTATTATGGCGGAATATGAGTTACCGGTGGCCTTCCCGACAAAAGTGCTCAAAGCTTCCGAACGTATTCCGATGGAACTGCCGGCTGATGAAGTCGCCCGGCGTAAGGATTTCCGGAAAGCAGTGACCTTTACGATCGACCCGAAGGATGCAAAGGACTTCGACGACGCTTTGTCGGTCAGAAAAATCAAGAACGGGCTTTATGAAATCGGGGTGCATATTGCTGATGTCAGTTATTATGTAGCTCCGGATACGGCTTTGGACAAGGAAGCTTATAACCGTGCGACCTCTGTGTATCTCGTCGACCGTACGGTTCCGATGTTGCCGGAGAAATTGTCGAATGGCGTATGTTCGTTGCGTCCGGATGAAGAAAAACTCTGTTTTTCCGCCGTTTTCAAGATGAATGATAATGCCGAAGTGTTGGAGCAATGGTTCGGACGTACGGTAATCAAATCGAATCGCCGCTATACCTATGAAGAGGCGCAGGCAATCATCGAAGGGAATGCAGGCGACTATAAGGAAGAAATACTGCTGTTGAATGATCTGGCACAGAAATTACGGGCAGAACGGTTTAAAAACGGAGCTCTCGATTTTGATCATGTTGAAGTGAAATTCGATCTGGACGAAAAAGGAAAACCTTTAGGGGTGTATTTTAAAGAGTCCAAAGAAGCCAATAAGCTGATCGAGGAATTTATGCTGCTGGCCAATAAAAAGGTTGCGGAGAAGGTCGGAAAAATAAAAGGGAATCAGAAGGAAAAGACATTTGTATATCGTATTCACGATAAGCCTTTCGATGAGAAGCTGGAAGAATTTAATAAATTTATCGGCCGTTTCGGTTATGGATTGAAACTGGGAAGCCGGAAAGCGTTGACCTCTTCAATCAATGGCCTGATGCAGAAAGTGAAGGGACGTCCCGAACAGAATATGATTGAAACTCTGGCTGTACGTACCATGGCAAAAGCGGTTTACTCGACCATGAATATCGGACATTACGGTCTGGCTTTTGAGTATTACACCCATTTTACGTCGCCTATCCGCCGCTATCCGGATGTAATGGTGCATCGTTTGTTGCAACGTTATCTGGACGGAGGACGTTCGGCCAACCGGGACCGTTACGAAGAATGGTGCAAACATTCGTCGGAAATGGAGCAGTTGGCGGCAAATGCCGAACGGGCTTCCATAAAGTATAAGCAGGTTGAATACATGTCGGATAAAATCGGTCAGGATTTTATCGGTACGATTTCAGGAGTTACCCAATGGGGATTTTATGTGGAATTGGACGATTCGAAGTGTGAAGGTCTGGTGTCCATAACCGAACTGGAAGACGATTATTATGAATTCGACGAGAAAAATTATTGCATTGTCGGAAGGCATCACGGGAAGCGTTATCAGTTAGGAGATAAAGTGAAGGTAAGGGTAGCAAAGGCGAATCTGGTTGCCCGGCAGTTGGATTTTGTTTTGGCTGAGGTGGTGAAAAAACAGGAACGTCAGATGCGGGAAGAAAAGTGGGAAAAGAGAGAAAAAAGAGGGAAAAAGAAAAATAAAGGAAGAAAATAGTTGAATTGAAAATAGATTAAGTTGTGGTTTCTTTTAGTGTCTGTTTGCTGATATTGATTGTCGGCTATTTTGTGTATGGAAAATATGTAGAGCGGATGTTCGGACCTGATGCAAAGCGGCAGACTCCGGCTGTGACCAAAGCTGACGGAGTGGATTATATCCCGTTGCCGACCTGGAAGATTTTTATGATTCAGTTCTTGAATATTGCTGGTTTGGGACCTATTTTCGGTGCGATTATGGGAGCGAAATTCGGGACGGCGTCCTATTTGTGGATCGTTCTGGGCAGTGTTTTAGCTGGAGCCGTGCATGATTATTTTTCAGGGATGTTGTCTATGCGTCACGGAGGAGAGAGTTTGCCCGAGATAATCGGACGTTACCTGGGAATAACGACAAAGCAGGTGATGCGGGTGTTTACGGTGGTGTTGATGATACTGGTAGGAGCTGTTTTTGTGGCCGGGCCGGCCGGACTTTTGGCGAAACTGACACCCGATTCTTTGGACACGACATTCTGGATTATTGTTGTATTCCTTTATTATATTTTGGCTACACTTCTGCCGATAGATAAGATTATCGGTAAGATTTATCCGGTTTTTGCCATAGCTTTGTTGTTTATGGCCGTCGGTATTTTGGTCATGTTGTATGTCTATCATCCGGCTTTGCCCGAACTGTGGGACGGCGTCCAGAATACACATCCCAACGCTGCGGCTTTGCCGGTATTTCCGATTATGTTCGTGAGTATAGCCTGTGGTGCGATTTCGGGCTTTCATGCAACCCAATCGCCGATGATGGCCCGTTGTCTGAAAAATGAGACGTATGGCCGGCCGGTGTTTTACGGTGCGATGATTACAGAAGGTATTGTGGCTTTGATCTGGGCGGCAGCAGCAACCTATTTTTATCATGAAAACGGTATGGGGGAAAATAATGCCTCCGTCATTGTTGATGCGATTACGAAAAACTGGCTGGGGACCGTAGGCGGCGTTCTGGCGATTTTAGGCGTGATTGCAGCACCGATAACCTCGGGAGATACGGCTTTTCGTTCCGCCCGTTTGATTGTGGCGGATTTTATGCATATGGAACAGAAAAGTATCCGCCGGCGTTTGTATATTTGTATTCCCATGTTTTTGGCAGCGATTGCCCTGTTATTGTATAGCATGGAGGATGCCGCGGGCTTCGATATGATCTGGCGGTATTTTGCCTGGTCCAATCAGACACTTTCCGTGTTTACATTATGGGCCATAACGGTTTTTTTGGTCGTATCCGGAAAAAATTACTGGATTACACTCATTCCGGCATTGTTCATGACATGCGTATGTTCTACCTACCTTTGCATTGCGCCTGAAGGTTTCGGACTTCCGCATGCGCTGTCTTATTATGCGGGGCTGGGATGTGTTGTTGTTGCCATCATTTGGTTTGTAGCCTGGAAAACCAAGGAGAACAGAGGCAAGCGATGGTCGGAAAATCGTTTTTGGGATAACAAAACAGATAGCTGAATAGATAAATTTAATCGTAATATGACGAAAAAAAAGCAGATTATTTTTTCTTCTCTTTTGGGGATTATTTTATTGTTGGTGATTTTTATGCCGAAACGCTGGACACCTGTCGAATCGTTGGATGAGGTTGATATCGTCGATTCGTTGGAGGTGCAGAAGATCGTCTATAAATATGGTATTCCGTTGAATGATTATGAGGTGGATTACGGCGTTGTAAAACGCAATCAGAGTTTATCGGTTATTTTGGAGACACATGGATTGACGGGCCGTCAGGTGCATCAGCTTGCTCAAAACTCGAAGGGCGTGTTCGATGTCAGAAAAATCCGTGGCGGTCAGTCGTATGCTTTCTTTTCGACAAAAGACAGTATTCCCGAACCGGTTTATTTTGTGTATGAGGCCGATCCCCGTTCCTATGTCGTTTTCGATTTACGGGAAAACGGTAAAGTTACCATCGGGAAATATCCCGTAGAATGGGTTCCCAAATCTGTTAAAGGAAAAGTCGAATCGTCTTTGTGGAATGCCATGGTGAGTTGTAATGCAGACCCCTTATTGGCCGTCGAGCTATCCCGGATATTCGGCTGGACAATCGATTTTTTCGGCCTGCAAAAAGAAGATGAATTCCGGGTGCTCTACAAGCAGGAGAGTGTGGAAGGACAGGAGTTGTCTAATTTCAGTATTGTGGGTGCGGTATTCGTTCATGCCGACAGTGCGTATTATGCGATCCCTTTTTTGCAGGATGGGGAAGTGCTCTTTTTCAATGAGCACGGTAAAAGTCTGGAAGGGGCATTCCTCAAGGCTCCGCTCGATTTTTTCCGGATATCTTCCCGTTTCTCCAATAGCCGCTACCATCCGGTGTTGAAAATCTACCGGGCTCATCATGGGGTCGATTATGCCGCTCCGGTGGGCACTCCGGTGTATGCAATCGGTGCGGGAACGGTGATAGCCAAAGGCTATCAGGCTAAAGGAGGGGGAAACTATCTGAAAATCAAACACAATGGGACGTATGTGACGTGTTATATGCATTTGTCCCGTTTTGAAAAAGGAATCAAAGTCGGTTCGAAAGTGGCTCAAAAAGAAGTTATCGGTTATGTCGGTAGTACAGGATTGGCAACCGGACCGCATCTGGATTTCCGGGTGTATGAAAATGGGAAACCGATCAATCCGTTGACCATTAAATCACAGCCCAAGAGTCCGGTAAAACCGGAAAATCTCGCCCGTTTTACTATTTTGAAGGATACGATTATCGGACAGTTGAGACAACTTTAATCAGAATTTGACTTTTTTGTCGTTTTCTCCGGTCACTTTATAGTAGTGCCAGGTGCCGCTGCGGAGTCCTTTCTTATATTTGCCTTCACAAAGGAGGTGGCCCGTTGTATAATAGAAATGGGCTGTCCCATGACGTTTGCCCCGCCGGTACTCCAGTTCCGTGCGTAAAATGCCGTCCGGAAAATATTCCCGGTAGGTTTTGATATTCCCGCGGTCGTATTCGATCTCGGCTTTAAGTTTGTCGTTGTCGTAAAACAAGCGGGCTAACCCGTTGGCTTTCCCGTTGTCAAACGGAACCTGGCCTGCAAGTCGGTTGTTGCGGTTGTAAATGTTCCAGAAACCTTCCGGAGCACCGTCTTTCAGGCGTCCTTTCATAATGAATTTTTCCGACTCCCAGGTGTAATCCGTAAGGGTGCTGATGAGAATACTGTCGGGAATGGCCGGAAGGTAACGACCGGACTCAATTTCGTCTGCCAATTGCTCGAAATTTTCGTTGATTTCTTTGATTTCGTAATCTTCGGGAGCGTTGAGATTATAACGGGCAACGATACGGGTTTTAAACAATCCTTCGTCTTGAGTCAGTTCCATACCGAATTGTTCAAAGCTTAAAGCTGCGTTTCGGTTGGAATTTAGTTCTTTGCGCGATTTTTCGGGTATGGATAAATAGAGATAGCGATAGAGATTCGGCATATTGACGTACAACTGGATATTGGAATCGTTATCCAATTGTGTATTTAAGACATTGTATTTCTCACTGTTAGCTAAAGTTTGTCCGAGAATGTATTTTTTTATTGTCGTCGTCAGGGCTGCGGGGGAATTACTGAATAAAACATAATCTCCGATTATGGTATAATAAGGTTTTTCCAGCCTGTCGAACAGTCCTCCGGCGAATAAGCGGAAGAATCCTTTCAGGCTAAGGTAATTGATGATGTATCCGTTGTAATTGATGTTTCTGAATTTAACCGGAGTGCGGAGCCGGATCTGTTCGGAAAGGTAATTCAGCTGGTCTTGGGCGTAGTCGATGTCTTTACTGTGAATGGCCAGAATAACGGTTTGCATCGGTTGTTCGCCGGCACACTCCGGTTTGATTAAGGCAATTTCATTGCCGATCCAGGAGGTGAAAATATCGAGTACGTCGATTTTTAAAAATTTGTTGAGTTTTTGCAGGGAAGCATCATACGTGTTCCATTGACCGGGATTTTGGGTACGATAATTGTCGGTCAGTGCTTTTTTTAAATCGGCAAAAGAACTGTAGCAAAAGGAAAGATAAGAGGCTGTATTGTCCCCGGCGATTTCCTTGATATGAGAGGTTCCTCCTCCGATGCTCTTTATCGCGTTTAAAATAGGAGAATATGCGGTGTCCGGTAAACTGCATCCTGTAAAAACGATCTCTTCGTTTTTCAGATTTACAGATAAAAAAGTGCTGTCGAGAAAAGCTGTTTCGTTTTTATCCGTCAGTGCGGAAATATCGCTTCCCAGCCAATGTCCTAATTCCCGGTGGTTAAGATAAAGGGTGATGTCGTTTTTATAGTTTTCTGTTTTCTGCTTTTTGCGGTCTTCACAGGTTTTCACCGATTCTTTTACCAATTCCTCGGAAAGTGATCCGATAAGCAAATTATCCTGAAAAGTATAATAAAATATATAGTTCTCATATAGTAAACGGTTGATACGATTGGGTTGTTTACTGATTCTTAAACCGTAGTCCTTTATCAGCGCCGGAAGAAAGTCTTCGAACGTTTTGATAACATTCAGCTTTTGCAGATCGCATACGTAGAGAAAATCGTATTTTCCGCTTGGGAGACGGTGGCAGGAAAGGGCGAACGGACGATCCGTGACCAGCGAGCGTAAAGTGGGGTATACGCCGGCCAGGGAGTCGGCAAGCTCGATGTTGCGGTGGTATTCCTGAAAATAGGGATAGTCTTTCAGGGATTGCCAGATGGTATTGGGTTTTAATTTATTATAAACATTATTGAAAGACGGAGTCCGGACAATAAACAATGCATTGGCAGGAATAGCCATATTGATGGAATAGCGGCGTGCATCGCGGAAAATGGCAAACCATACGAGAACTGCGATTAGTACCACACTGGCGGATAAGATGATCAGACGCTTTTTCATAATTTAGAAATTTGGCCGCAAGACACATTTAATTGCAGATCGTAAATTTACGATTTTAGATTGAACCCACAATCCGGTTGTTAAAGTATTATAGATTATATTCACAATCTCTCTCTGCAAAAAAGAGGAATCGAAAATCATAAATCGATGCACATATAAATTGTAAATTTTAAATTGCTTGACAAAGGGATTCGTTGCCGGATTTATTTAATCTAAAATTTAAAATCGTAAATCTACAATTAAAATATACCTTTGTGTCGGATTCGGATGAATCATCGCCGGCCTCGGTAACGTACAATAAGGGGCAGGTTTTATTTGTCAATTCGTAATTGGACGATTATGAATTTGTATTTCCGTTTATTTTGGGCTTTTTTCAAGATCGGGGCATTCACTTTCGGTGGAGGGTATGCCATGATTCCGCTGATCCAGCGGGAAGTGGTCGACCGGAAAAAATGGCTGGAAGAGGATGAATTTATCGATATGCTGGCGATAGCCCAATCGGTACCCGGACCTATTTCTCTGAATACGGCTGTTTTTGTCGGTAATAAAATGCGGGGAATAAAGGGAAGTCTGATTTCAGGTTTGGGGATTATTCTCCCTTCTTTTATTGTTATTTTGCTCATCGCTCTGGTATTTACCGAATTCAAGGACAACCCCGGAGTGGAGCGGGTATTCAAGGGAATCCGCCCGGCTGTTGTGGCATTGATTGCTGCCCCGTTGTGGAATATGGGTAAAAAAGCGGGTATTACCTGGAGAAACTTGTGGATTCCGGTTGCCGCGGCTTTGCTGATCTGGCTGGCTGGAATATCCCCGGTATATATCGTTATGGTGGCGATAGCCGGCGGTATCGGCTGGTATATGTTGCAATTGAAAAAGAGAAAGTAATGGATGAATGGAGTTTGTATCTGAGCTTGTTCTGGGCCTTTTTCAAAATCGGGCTTTTCGGTTTCGGAGGTGGTTATGCCATGATTTCTTTGATCCAGCACGAGGTTGTTGAAGTTCACCACTGGATCAGTGTTTCCGACTTTACGGATATAGTGGCTATTTCGCAGACAACACCGGGACCTATCGCTTTTAATACGGCCACTTATATCGGTTATACGGCTACGGGAAGTGTATGGGGGTCTGCCGTATGTACCCTTGCGGTAAGCCTGCCTTCGATCATATTGATGACACTGGTATGCCGTTTCTTCTTTATGTTCCGGGATAATGCTTATGTAGCAGCTATATTGGGAGCATTAAAACCGACAGTGATCGGCCTGATTGCTGCGGCAGCCCTGTTGCTGATGAACGGGCGTAATTTTGAGGATTATAAAAGCTGGTTGATTTTTGGCATAGTTTTTCTGGCTTCCCTGAAAAAAGTCGATCCCATACTATTGATTATATTGGCGGGAGTAGCAGGCTATTTCCTATATTAGAACCTGTGTCCGGAATCAGTTTTCTTCTTCCGGAAGGTCCTCTTGTCCGATGGGTATCAGCAATTCGCTTTCGCTTTGCGGAAGTGCTTCTACATTGCGCAAATGCCGTTGTATAGCCCGTGTCCGTTTGCCCATCACTTCTTCGATCTGGTTATTGGCCGTTTGTATATTTTTCTGGGCTTTTTCGAGCATGCCTCCGAACTTTTCGAATTCGGTTTTAACGGCACCCAACACCTTCCAGACTTCACTGCTCCGTTTTTGGATGGCCAACGTACGGAATCCCATTTGCAGACTGTTGAGAATGGCAGCCAGGGTGGTCGGACCGGTTACAATCACTTTGTAATCGCGTTGAAGCTGCTCTAACAGGCTGGCCCGGCGGACCACTTCGCCGTAAATAGACTCGAACGGTAAAAACATGATTCCGAAATCTGTTGTATAAGGCGGGTCCAGGTATTTGTCATGGATGTCCTTCGCCATCGCTTTTATGGTTTGCTCGATGTTTCGGGAAGCCGCGTCCAGTTCTGACGTATCTCCTGAATCGTAAGCATTTTGAAGCTGCTCGTATGCATCTTTGGGAAATTTGGCGTCGATGGGAAGGTACACACAATTACCGCTATCGTCTTTACCCGGCAACTTAATGGCAAATTCGACAAGCGTATCCGATCCCTTTCTGGTTTTTACATTGGCTTCGTATTGTTCCGGTGCCAGAATCTGCTCCAGCAACATTTCCAACTGGACTTCCCCGATACAACCGCGCATTTTGACATTTCCCAGTACTTTTTTCAGCCCCCCGACATCCTGGGCCAGCGATTGCATCTCACCCAAGCCTTTCTGTACATGTTCGAGTTGCTTGCTTACCATTTCAAACGATTGGCCGATACGTTCGTTCAGTGTTTTCTGAAGTTTTTCGTCTACAGTCGACCGCATTTCATCCAGGCGTTTTTCCGTGGATTGCAGCAGTTCGCTTTGTTTTTTACTCAACTCTCCGAATTTTTCCCGTTGGAGCTCATTGAAACTTTGTATGTTTTCAGTAAATATTTTCCGGAATTCCTGGAAAGACGAATCAAGAGTCCGCCGGACAGTTTCCAGTGATTGAAAATTTTGTTCGGCAATATGCTTTAAGCTTTCAGCATTTTCCGTTCGGAAAGCTCCTAACGATTTCGCAAGCTCTTCGCGGTTCTCGCGGGCTGTTTTGGAATGGTTTTCCAATAAATAGCGGCACTCTTCCCGTATGATTTTTTCCAGCCGGCCGATGTCTTCCCGCAAAGAAGACAATTCGGCTGTCGCATGATCGTTCTTTTTACGCAAGAGTAATGCGATGATAAAAACATTCAGCAACAGGAGTATTGCGGATAAGATATACATAATCATTTCTTTTTATTGGCTTTATTGGCTAACTGTCCGCAGGCGGCATCGATGTCTTTTCCTTTGCTGCGCCGGATATTGACGATCATATTACAGGACTCGAGAAAACGGATAAAACTGTCCCGTTGTTTCTCAGGGCTGTGGCGAAACGGGGAGTTTTCTACGGCATTGTATTCGATAATGTTGATTTTTACGGGAAATTGACGGCAATAAGCTGCTAAAACCTTCGCATCCTCCAATGAATCGTTTATTCCTGCCAGTAACAGATATTCGAATGTGGGGCGGATGCCTGTTTTGCCTGTAAAATATTTCAGGCTTTCTGCCAGTTCTGCCAGGGAGTGAGCCCGGTTTACCGGCATAAGCTTACTCCGGATCTCTTCACGGGCGGAATGTAAGGAAACGGCCAGATTAAAACGTACGTCATCGTCTGCCAGTTGCCGGATTTTGTCCGGAATACCGGCTGTGGAAACGGTAATGCGGGAAGGCGACATGGCCAGGCCGTCTTCCGCTGTAATCCGGTCGATAGCCCGGAGTACATTGTCGTAATTCATCAAAGGTTCGCCCATGCCCATAAAGACGATATTCGATAACTGCGATTCCCGTTTCTCCGCTTCTTCCCGGGCAGCAACGACCTGATCGAATATTTCTCCCGGAGTAAGATTCCGCTTGAAGCCTAAAGTACCTGTCGCACAAAAACTGCATCCTAATTGGCAGCCTGCCTGAGAGGATACACAAACCGTATAGCGGTCGTTGCCGGGAATCAGTACGCTTTCCACATAATTCCCGTCATGCAGGCGCCAGGCTGTTTTGGTCGTACCGTCTGTTGCCGATTGAATGCGGTCGGCCGTAAGAGAATCGAATATGTATTGCCCGGCAAGCAACTCCCGTGTGCTTTTAGGCAAATTGGTCATTTCATCGAAACTATGTACTCCTTTCTGCCAGATCCATTGCCGGATTTGTTTGGCGCGGAAGGCTTTTTCTCCTTTTGAAGTCAGGAATTGAGCAATCTCCTCCGTCGTGATTTCCCTGATGTTTTGTTTTTCTGCTGTCATTTTGTTTTCTGAATGCAAAGTCAGGCTTATTTGAGCTACGCCGGAATGCATTTATCGGATACAAAAATAAGATAATTTTCAGTTTCCGGAATTTAAATAAGTAAAGTTCTCCGATTGATTTTATAGATTTGTAACTTTATGCTACTGTAATTATTCTTCGTTTATTATCTCTTGAAAAACGTTAGGAATAATTCTTTTTCAAACGATTTAATTATATATTTGCAGTTATATAAGTGCTAAAGTTACAAATTAATATTAAAAAACAGGAAAAAAGAGAAATATGAAAAGATTACTGATTGTTATTTTGACGTTGCTTACGGTTTCAATGGTTCGGGCTGATGAGGGGATGTGGTTGTTGTCGTTGTTAAAACAGCAGAACATTGAAAAAATGCAGCAAATGGGCTTCAAATTAAGCGCCGAAGATATTTATTCTGTAAACAAGCCCGGGATTAAAGATGCAATCGTCGGATTGGGAAATATCGGCCGGCCGTTCCGTCATTTTTGTTCCGGAGAAATCGTATCGGACCAGGGTCTGATGATTACCAACCATCATTGCGGTTTTGGTGCGATTCAGGCACATTCATCGGTAGAACACGACTATTTATCCGATGGTTTCTGGGCTTATAAAATGGAAGACGAATTGACCAATCCGGGTATAACCGCTTCTATCCTGGAAAGAATGGAAGACGTAACCGACCGGGTAAATGCCGTATTAAACGACAATATGAGCGCAATGGAAAGAGACGTTGCCCTCGATAGCATCTACAAAGTGATCGTGAAAGAAGCTACCGACAGTACCGATTTGAGCGGTCAGGTAATTTCTATGTTTGAAGGAAATCAGTTTTTCCTCTTTTTGTATACCATTTACAAAGACGTTCGTTTAGTGGGTGCTCCTCCCCAGAGCATGGGTAAATTCGGCGGAGATACCGATAACTGGATGTGGCCGCGCCACACCTGTGATTTTTCCATGTTCCGTATCTATACCGGTCCGGACGGTCGTCCCGCGGAATATTCGAAAGATAATGTTCCTTTGAAACCGAAACACCATTTGCCGATATCCCTGAAAGGCGTTCAGGATGGTGATTTTGCAATGATTATGGGTTTCCCGGGATCGACAGACCGCTTTGCTACCAGCTATAGCTTGCAAAATACGATAGATGCCACCAATGCCATTCGTTATAAAGTGCGTACGGAAGCTTTACGCATCATGAAAGAAGAGATGGATAAGAGTCCGAAAACGCGTATCCAGTATGCTTCAAAACATGCCAGCAGTGCCAATTACTGGAAATATTCTTACGAACAGAACAAAGCGCTGGAGCAATTGAATACGATGGGAAATAAAAAGGAGATAGAGGCGGAATTTACAGCTTGGGTAAATGCCGATCCTGCCCGTAAGGCTCAATACGGTAATGTATTGCCCGAGTTGGAGAAAAACTTTAAGGATATCCGGAGTTATGCCGAGGCTCAGACTTATTTATTCGAAGCACTGGGAGGACCGGAAGCCCATAAGACAGCTTATGCTTTTGCCGGACAACTTGAGAAATTGTGTGATAAGGAAACTACTGCGGAAGAAAAAGCAGAAATCCGGAAATCCCTGAAAGAAAGTGCACAGGAGTTTTTTAAGGATTATAATGCCGAACTGGATGCCCGCTTATTTGCTGCATTGTTTAAAATGTACGATGAAAATGTGGACCCCGATCTGAAACCGGAGATTATCGAAATGATCAATAAGAAATACAAAGGAAATTATGAAGAATTTGCCCGGGACATGCTTCACACCTCCGTATTTATGAATGAGAAAGCTTTGGATGCATTCATCGATAAGCCGAATTGTAAAAAATTGAAAAAAGATTTGGCTTATCAGGCCGGCACCTCTTACATCGGAATGTGGATCAAACTTTCGGCCTACATGAACGATATGAAGGAAAGCATCGCTAAAAACAACCGTTTGTTTGTGAGGGGGCTGATGCAGATGGAACCGGACAAAGTTATGGCTCCGAATGCAAATTCAACGCTTCGTCTGACTTATGGAAAGGTAAAAAGTTACAAACCGCGGGATGCCGTGTTCTATGACTATTATACGACCCTGACCGGCGTGATGGAAAAGGAAGGCCCGAAAGGAGGCGAATTCGAAGTACCGGACAGATTGAAGGAACTTTATAAGGCAAAAGATTTCGGTCAGTACGGCGAAGGCAATGTCGTAACCTGTTTTATTACAGACAATGATATTACCGGAGGTAATTCGGGTTCACCCGTAATCAATGCGAACGGCGAACTGATCGGAGCGGCTTTCGACGGTAACTCGGAAGCGATGTCCGGAGATATCGATTTTGAGGAAAACCTGCAACGGTGTATCAATGTAGATATGCGCTATGTGCTTTTCGTAATCGATAAATATGCCGGTGCGAAAAACCTGATCGATGAAATGACATTGGTAAAATAAAAAGGCAAGCCGATTATTTTAATAATACATAGATAAATTGTAAATTTTAGATTGACGATTTGGGATTCATAAATCCGACGACGACCCCCTTTGTTCAGACAATTTAAAATTTACAATCTAAAATTTACAATTTACAATTAATATTGGTTTTACTGGTTAGAATTTAAATATTACAACAATGAAAAACATGAATTGGAAAGATTTGTCTTTCGGTTATTCTAAGACAGATTATAATGTACGCTGTTATTATAAAGACGGCAAATGGAGCGCTCCGGAAATAAGCGATTCGGAGATGTTGAGTATACACATGGCTTCAACTTGTCTCCACTATGGACAGGAAGCTTTTGAAGGTATGAAAGCTTTCCGAGGCAAAGACGGTAAAATCCGTTTGTTCCGTTGTGAAGAGAATGCAAAACGGATGCAGAATTCTGCAGATTATGTGATGATGCAGGCTCCTTCTGTCGAATTGTTTACAGAAGCAGTAGTCAAAGCGATCAAGGCAAATGAAGAGTTTGTTCCGCCTTATGAATCAGGTGCCAGCCTGTACATTCGTCCGCTTTTGATCGGTGTAGGCCCGCAAATGGGGGTTGCTCCGGCTAAAGAATATATGTTTGTGGTGTTTGTTGCTCCGGTAGGACCCTATTTTAAAGAAGGTTTCAAACCGACGAAAGTGATGTTGGAACGGAAATACGACCGTGCAGCTCCCAATGGAACGGGGCATATCAAAGTAGGAGGAAATTACGCAGCCGGAATGCGCTCAGGTGTTGTGGCCCATGAAAAAGGCTATTCAACGGCTATATTCCTCGATTCGAAAGAAAAGAAATACATCGACGAATGTGGTCCGGCTAACTTCTTCGGTATAAAGAACGGTTTGTATATTACTCCGTATTCCCATACGATTTTACCTTCCATTACCAATGCCAGCCTGATGGTGTTGGCCGAAGATATGGGATTGAAAGTAGAACGCCGTCATATTCCGGTAGAAGAGTTGGAAACTTTTGAAGAAGCAGGAGCATGTGGAACCGCTGCTGTCATCAGTCCGATCAGCCAGATCGATGATCTGGAAAACAATAAGAGCATCCGTTTCGGAAAACCGGATGTAGCCGGAGAATGGAGTACAAAATTGTACCACCGTTTGCGTGCCATCCAATACGGAGACGAACCGGATAAATTCGGTTGGATTACTGTCGTTGAATAATTTTCACTGATCTTAATATCGGTATTGCCTGGGAATTCCTGAACCGGAATTTTCAGGCAATTTTTTTCAGGGTATTTTTTGAGAAAAATAAAAAATTTCCGCTTGACAGTTGTTTTATTACGAAATATTCGTAGATTTGCGATATAATCGTAAACAAAAATCAGGATGATGGAAAAATTGACATTTCAGGAAGAAGAACTTATGCTGATTATCTGGCAAGTAAAAGAAGGAGTAATTAAGGATTTCCTGATGCAGATGGAAGAACCGCGTCCGCCCTATACGACAGTGGCTTCCATCGTGAAGAATTTGGAAAAGAAAGGATATGTGGAAAGTAAGCGTTACGGCAATACTTATGCCTATCGGCCTTTGATCGAAGAAAATGAATATAAGACGAAATTTATGTCGGGAGTCGTGCGCAACTATTTTGCCAATTCATATAAGGAGCTGGTTGCATTTTTTGCGAAGAAACAAAAGATTTCGACTGAAGAGCTGAAAGAGATTATAGATTTAATAGAGAAGGAATAGGATATCCCGGACCGGGACAGGAGTGTAAAAAGATCGGTTTGGAACGATCTGAAATGACATTCATAGAAATTGTAAATTTTAGATTGCTTGGCAAAAGGATCCGATGGCGGATTTATTTAATCTGAAATCTACAATCGGGAATGTTGGTTAAGGTCCGGAATTTAAAATGAAGAAGGCATTATGGATAATTTGTATGTCTATATTTTGAAAGTGAATATCGCATTGTTGGTATTTTGGTTATTTTGCCGTTTGGTCTTCGGGAAAGACACTTTTCTTGGGATAAAACGGGCTTGTTTGTTAACGGTCCTGGGATTATCCTTTGTTTACCCTCTTATCGATATTGCAAGTTGGATAAAAGAAGAACAGCAGGTTGTGCTGGTTCGTTATGCAATGGATATTCAGCACATCGCTTTTTCCGTATTACCGCAGGAGCAGGCTGTTGTACTGACGTGGGAACGGATATTGTGGGGAATATATCTGGCAGGGGCCTTGTTTTTATGCGTACGGATGTTGGTGCAATTATGGTATATCTGGCGTTTTATCCGATTGGGGAAACGTTTGGATTGTCTGGGAACAACCGTTGTTTCTCCCGGTAGCGGAATTGCTCCTTTTTCTTTTTGCCATTGGATTTTTATGCATCCGGACGATTATACGCTTCGGGAGATGCAGGAAATTCTGGCTCATGAAAAAGCACATGTCGCCCAAAAACATTCCCTGGATATGCTGTTGAGTGAGTTTGTATGCATTGTTTTTTGGTTTAATCCGGCGGTGTGGTTGTTAAGGCATGAGATTCGCCAGAATCTGGAATTTCTGGCGGATCAGGATGTCATGGAGGCGGGATATAACCGGAAAAATTATCAATATCATTTACTGCGTTTATCGCATCAATCGGCTGCAGCACAAATCGTAAATAATTTCAATGTTTCACAGTTAAAAAAACGGATTATCATGATGAATAAAAGAAAAACATCGCGGGCGGGACTTTTAAAATATGCTCTGTTGGTGCCTGTCACCGGACTGTTGGTTATGTCCAGTAATGTACAGGCTTTAGCACGTTTGCTTCCGGAAAAGGCAGTTGCCCGGGAAGTGATCGCCCGGCAACCGCAAACAGATAAGAAAATTCAGGTGAAAGGCACAGTTTTAAATGAAAGTAAGACTCCGGTAACAGGTGCTATTGTTTTGGTAAAGGGAACCAGCTACGGAACGACTACTGACAAGAAAGGTAATTTTACTTTGGAATTGAATAAGGGAGAGACAATCGTTGTGAGTTATGTCGGGAGAAGAACTATAGAAGTCAAGGCCGACAATTTTGTGGATGACGGTAAAGAGGCTGATCTGGTCATTGAATTGCAACCGGAAGCTAAAGTCCTGGACCGGGTGGAAGTTGTTGCTTATACTGCAAAGAAAAAGACAAAGATAAAAAATGAAGTGATGGAGGTTGTGGAAAGTACACCTCAATTTCCGGGCGGAGATGTAGCCCTTAAAGCTTTTCTGCTCGAAAATGTAAAATACCCGCAGGAGGCCCAGCAAAAAGGTATCACCGGAGAAGTGATGGTCGGTTTCAGAGTGAATGAGCAAGGGAAAATTATCGACCCCCAGGTAGTGACAGGCGTTGATCCGTTATTGGACAAGGAAGCATTACGGGTAGTGAAAATGATGCCCGCTTGGACTCCTGCCCGGCAAAGAGGGAAAGCCGTTCCTTATGATTTTATGATTCCGGTTAATTTCTCTTTAAGCGGAAAAGTCGATGAGATCATCGTGACGGGTAGTTTTACAGTTAGGTCTGATAGGGGAGAGCCAATCCTGAAAATGATGTCTGCCGGAAGCCAGCCGCTTTATGTGATAGACGATGTTATTCAGCCGGAATCCGTAAAAGATATATCCCAAATAGCCGATCCGAATAATATTCAGACAATCACAGTACTGAAGGATGAATCGGCTATAAAAATATATGGAGAGAAAGGAAAAAACGGTGTAATTATTATTACTACAAAAAAGAAGGATGAACAAAAAAAATAATTTTGGAAAAGAATATTTAGGCTGAATATTTATAGAGTCCTGAAGGGGCTTGGATTTTGCCCGGGTTTACTTTGTATACCCGGGCAAATTTGTATGTTTATCCGGTTCTGTTTGTGTCTGGAAACTGTTTGCCGGGAATCGTAAAAGAAAATCCGGCGATTAAAACCGGATTTGTATGCATGTACTTATAAGCCTGTCTTTTTTTTCTGGATTTCGTCGATTGTCAGTTCTTTGTCCCAGATGACATGCATGCCTCGTTGCTTGAACACTTCCAGGTACTGTTCGATCGGGGGTAGGTTTATCGCCTTCCGTAACGAGTCTAGCCGGGAAGGATTTTCTACCGGCCACAGATAGAACACCTGATCTCCGGTCTGTTTATCTGTATAACTGACAGTTTGAGTGCCGTAAATTTGTTTTTTTCCTGTGTGCATTAAGATGCGGTCGTATAATGTCATACACGAACTTTTGTCCAGATTGCCTTTCTTTACCTGTTGCTCGATCAGGGGAAAATACTTTTGTTGATCTGTAATATTTCCATGATCGACAACTAAAAAGATAGCTTGATTGGCTAATGGTGACAGGTTGTCGGGCCATCCTTGTTCATCCAGAAGTTTATAGATCACGGCTTGATTTTCTTGATCGGTATTGTGCATTGTCTGTACGAATTTAAGTACACTGTCCTGTGGAAGCTTGCCTGTGAATACGGTTTCGAAATTGGCTCTGACACGCTGGTCTTTCCGGTATATCTCACACAATAGGGAATCCACAGAACGATAATCTTGTGCTATAGCGGCAAATACCGTGCAGATAATTATGGCTGTTGAGAGGAGTTTTTTCATTTTTAGGACTTTTGAGTAAGTGAATCTGGCAGATTTAAAATTGCTTAATAATGGAATTCGTCGTCGGATTTATTTAATCTGAAATCGTAAATCTACAATTTTAAACCTGCTGTTTTATACGATGTCGAAGGTGTTGTCCGAAACGGGGTAAACTCGTTTCCCTTTTTTTATTTTGTCGTAATAAACACTTCGGCACTTTTATAGTATCCGGTTTCTTTTTCTGCTTGGGTAATGGGGCGGATTTGGCGGATATTGGCGATATCGACACCGGAAAAATCCGCTGCTGCCGCTCCGTTGAGCCATAGCAAAGGCTTGTCGGATTTGGCAAGATTGTATTTGAAATCCTGATTATCGTATTTGAAACGTAGTGTATTGTCTTTTAGTGAAATGAAATCACCTAATCTGCTGTCGGATGTGACGATAAGGTAAGATTTGCGGCTGTCTTTTTTATCGTTGACCAGATTCACGTATTTGATTTGTTCGGGCATGGTGATCTCTTCTCCTTCAAATTTGATGCCGTCGACAATATAAATGATATCCAGATTTTTCGTGTTGATTTTGATTTTGGTTTTACCGTTATCTTCTGTAATCTGTATGGAACTGCCCATTGTACTGATCGTATTTCCAAAATCTCCGATATTACTGCCCAATTGGTCGAAAAAGCTGCCCATTGTGCTGAATCCCGAACCTATGGTATTGAAAATAGAATCCATAGTTCCAAGCCTGTTAAAAAAAGTCGAATCATCCCCCGAAAAGTTGAAGTTGAAATTTGTTCCCATATTGAAATTCCGTCGCATTTCTTCTGCCTTTTTTCTCATGATTTCTGCTTGCTTTCTCATTTCTTCCGCCTGCTTTTTAACCTCTTCAGAGGACATCGTGTTGTAATTGAACGATTGCAGATAAGATGTGTATTTTTCATTGTTCGGATTCAGGGCCGACAAGGAGTTGAGCCCTTTGATATTTAAAGCCCGGGAAAGCAAAGCGATATTTTCTGCCTGGATATTACCCCGTAGTTCAATGATTTCCAGATTGTTTTTCGTTTCCTGATTGATGACAACCAGATCCGATAATTTATCTTCCGCATTCTTGGAATAAATAAATTGTTTGCTGTCGTTGGTGGTGGCACTTTTTACCAGAGTATACCCCTTCTTTTTCAGTTCGTCGGTAAATTTGCCGGTAATACCGTCGGCTGTCCATGTTGTATTGCGTACCAGATCAAACGAAAGAATGTTGACTTCGTTCAAATCTTTTAATAACTTTTCTGCTGCCGGCGAGAGATTTTTCTTTTTATACAGGCCGTACAAATTTTTATCCAGGTGAGTAATGGTTACACCGTCTTTTCCTTCATAAGCCGACATGAGCTTATGAACCTGGGCATGGCTGAAAAAGGGAAGAAGCATGCCTGCAACGAGAATAAATAATACTTTTTTCATGGCAATTCTTATTTAATTGTTTGTTATTCGATGGCAATGATCAGTTTATGATCTTCGTACAATACTTTTTCATTTGGGCGATCCTCTTCCAATATATTACCGATGGTGCGTAAAGCATTTTCGAAACGCTCACGCTTTATATTGTCCGTAACTTGCAGATCGGATGGAAGTGCCGGCCTAAACGAACCTTTGACAAAAATAATCAGTACCAGCATAGCGGCGATGCTTCCGGCTGTCAGATATAATTGCCGGAAGTGTTTTTGCCGTCGCTTCCGTATGCCTTGCCGTATGCCGGCATATAAACCTTCGGGCAGGCTCTCCTGAACCGGACCGGTGGATAAGGCCGGTTCTTCCGTCAGATGGCCCCGGCGAAACTCTTCTTTGAGGTATCTTTCTTCTGCGAGGGTCGTCTCTCCCCGGTAATATCGTTTTAATATATCCTGTATATTATCCATAATCATTCGTATTTCGAAATACTGTATTGTTTTACCAGAATCTCTTTGATTTTGGTGCGGGCCCTGGATAACAGCACCCGTATATTGTTCAGGCCGAGGCCGGTGATTTCTGCAATCTCATTGTATTCCATCTCTTCGATCTCCCGGAGAATGACAACCTCCCGCTGGTTGTCCGGAAGGGTATCGATGATCTGCTTTACCAATGCCGCCGTTTCTTTATCTTCCAGTGACCGGAGCAGGTCGTGATCGTAACCGCTGTTTTTGTACATCTGTTCTTCATCATATAACGGTTTTTGTTTTTTAAGAATGTCGAGGCATAAATTGCGTGTGATTTTCAAAGCCCATGCTTTGGGATTTTGCACCTTGCGTAACTCCTGGCGCATCTCCCACAGTTTATACATCACATCCTGGGTAATATCCGCAGCTCCGGACCGGTCGCCCGTCAGATGTACCGCAAAAGTAAAAATGTCGTGTGTCAGCGGTAAAATCGATGTATTGAACTCTTTCTCCGTCATCGTATACAAGACGATTATACAACAAATATATTACACGAAAAGGGACGGAAATTTACACAAATAGGAACAAAAAACTTCTTTTCCGGATATATATATGAAAACAGGAGGATAATGCATTGATATTCATGCTTTTTTTCTGACGGTTTTTATTTACACATGAAAATAATGACAATGCGGATAGCTGAGATATGAATCCAAAATCCGGACAGATTCTTACCGGATGCGGATATTTCTGTGAGTAAGGAAATCAGGTGACAGAGTCATGCAGAAAAATCGTGATGTTTTTATTTGGCCGACTTATTGATTAAAAAAGTTGAAAAATACGTGAAAATATTTATATTTGTTGTAAATCTGATAGATCGGTCGGCAATACAAGGCTAAAGGAAAAGAACCGGTCGTACAGCTTTGAAAATTTGCCGGGTATGGACGGAAAGTTTTACGGATTACCGTGGATATCCCGGAAGCAAGGATAATAAAATGTGTATTTTATAATAAGTAATCGTTCGTAATTAGGTATACATTTTAGGAATGTCGATCATCTGAAATCGGGCAGATTACGAAAATATTAAATAAGTCGAGGGACTTCATTTGAATTATGCAGATGAAATATTATGGTTTTTTGTTTATTGTAAGTTTATTATGGACCGGACATCTTACCGTGTTGGCTCAAGCCGGTGAGGTAGATGTGGCGAAGCAGTTGCGGACATTGAATGCCGATCATACCGGATTTTCACGTTCTTTTGAAGAAGTAATGAAGAAAGTGGATGATGTCCTGTGGTATAACAAGGTGGGGGACGTGGCCTATGTCGATAAAGTATATCTGTGTGGTCCGCCTAAGGCCAATCCGTCCAATCCCACAGCTATGGGTGTGAATAACCCGTTGAAGTTCTGGGCGTATGTATTTGTTCCGAAAAGTATTGATCCGGACAAAAAATATCCTTTGATCGTTTTTGCCCATAGCGGAGTACATGCGGATTTTTCGACCTATTATGCCCATATTGTCCGGGAATTAGTGGCCCAGGAGTATATTGTAGTGGCGGCCGAATACCGGGGAAGTACCGGGTATGGTGCCGGGACGTATAAAAACATCGATTACGGTGGTCTGGAAAATCAGGATGTTTACGAGAGCGGACAATATATGGTTGAAAATTATAGTTTCGTGGATAAAAACCGGATTGGGATTATAGGCTGGAGTCACGGAGGAATGATTACGCTGATGAATCTGATGACCTATCCCGGTGTGTATAAATGTGGGTTTGCGGGAGTACCTGTTTGCGATGTTATCATGCGGATGGGATATGCCGAAGATGGTTACCGGGAAATGTTCAGGCGGGACATCGGGAAAAGCGCCAGGGGTGATATTGCAGAATACAAAAGGCGTTCTCCGGTGTGGCATGCCGACAAGCTGAAAGACCCGGTATTGATCTATACGAATACGAATGACGACGATGTGAATGTTATCGAAGTAGAACATATGATCAGGGCCCTGAAAGCAGAAGGAAAGCAATTTGATTACAAGATATTTCAGGATATGCCCGGCGGGCATTCTTTTGACCGGATCGACATCAGAACCGCGACCGAAATCCGCTACGATATATACAAATATCTGGCAAAACACCTGAAACCCTCTAAACCGTTTAAATCCCATAAGGAATTGAGAATAGCCGCCTATCGTTTCAATTAAACGGAGATTGGATATAGCTGGGTAAAAGCATTTGTTTTTATAAGAATTACTATCCTTCTGCTGCGAACTTATACGATAGCTTGGGTGAACTGTACGAACGCCGGCAACAACTGAAAGCGGCTCGCCGCTGCTACCGTCAGGCATTGAAAATCGCCCGGAAAGACAAAGATATGATACTCATGCTCCCGGCATACGAAGCACATTTGAAGGGTGTAAAATAAACGCAAAGAATTATTTGATTTTTTCCTGTTGATTCATAAAAAGTATACTTGTATAATTGACCATTGCTGATAAAACATGTCCGAATAAATGAATCTCCGCTAGCCTTACAATATTTCAAATATCAATAGCATAAATAAAGCAAAAGCGTTGAGAGTAGAATGAGCCAAGGTCATAGACCAATACGGTTTATTGTTATATTCCGACCTTAAAATATATGTGTACATCAGAATGCTTCCTATAAAAAAGGTGCTGATTATATAAAGCAGGCTGAAATTATGTATCAGACTGAAACATACAGATGAAATTAAGACGATAGTTATATTGTTAAAATGCAACCATTTTTTTAATTGATAAATAAGTGTCTGAAATAATGCCGTTTCAACAATAGGTGCTAAAATCAAAGCCGATATTAATATCGTAACGGTTAAGGTCGGTTGTTCGGGATTTATTAGTTCTTCTCTAAACTGAATATCCTCTAATTGAAACATTTTGAAGGGCAAGTAAACAATGGCTTTTGTTAGATTAACCGCAACCAACACGATAAGACAAAATTGAATCATGTTCGCTTTGCCTATGATTTTTTTTAAACGATTATACATTGTGCAATAGATTTACTTTTAAAACGTGTCGAATGCAAAAGGAACAAAACCGGCATATCGAAATGCTCACTGCTGTTAAAAAATCAAAGTACGATCGGATAAGAAAACGTCATGTCGTATTGCTTTATCCCGATGATCATTATTTACAATATTTCAAATACCAATAGCATAAGTAAAGCAAGAACGTTGATAGTAGAATGAGCTAAGGTTATAGACCAATACGGTTTATTGCGATATTTTGCCCTTAAAATATAGGTGTACATCAGAATACTTCCCGTAAAAAAGGTGCTGATCATATAAAACAGGCTGTAGTCATGCATCAGACCGAAGCATACAGCTGAAATCAGTACAATAGTGATATCGTTAAAATTCAACCATTTCGTAAATTTAAAAATAAGTGTCTGATACAATGCCGTTTCGATAATAGGTGCAAATACTAAAATATCTAACAACAGATCGACGGTTAAAACGGGTTTTTCCAGATTTATTAATGGTTCATTAAACTGTATATCATTTATTCGGAGTATTTTAAAAGGTAAATGAACAATGGCTTTTGTCAGATTAACCGCAATCAACACGATAAGGCAAAATTGAATCATGTTCGCTTTGCCTATGATTTCCTTTAAACGATGAATATTATACATTGGATTATAAAGTGGAAGGTTGTTTGAGCTTTTTAACGATAAATACATATATCCCCGTATTTAGAACAAGAGTCCCCATAATGACAGCTAAATGTAAATAATTACCTCCGGTGGCAAAATCTACAACTTCAATTAACGTTGCGATCGACGTACAGATATACAGCAAGCTGATTTTATGGCCTATGCGACTTAATGCGAGTAACATATAACAAAATCCGTACATCGGTATCCGGTATACCGTTTCGCAGGTATGCTGATTTAGGATTATTCTTAATAGAAGTGCGATTAGCAATAGGAGAATTAAAAAAGTGATGTACTTATATTTTTTCATTGTATTAATTATTATCGGGGTTCATTCAATTGCTGGATTTATCGTATGACAATTGAAATCGTGCCCTATGAGTACCTGATCCTTCATATTTCGTTTTAATTGCATCACCGGACTACCCGGTGGTAATTTTTCCAATTCGTCCGATAATACCTGTAAAGGCGAATGAACAACACAGGGAAAAATTCAAATCGGTTATCGGTAATTTTGCGGCGCTACCTTTAACAAAAGCAGGGGTAACACTTGCTGAACGTTAAATTTTGGGTTACTCTGCCAGGCCTTAAACCTTACTGCCAAAGGTGTGTTTACCTGAATCTGTCTGTCAAAAATTTATCCGACGATCTTACGATCGTTTATTGCCACGCAAATACTTCGATGTTAGCTTCAACAGGTTTAAAATCGGTTTGTATGATTGCTTCCCGGTGAGCTGCTTTGATTTAACAAAAAGGTTTATCGGTTGGGCGTTTCCGGTTTATCGTTATCCTTAAACATAAAAATCGAATCCTATTTTAAGACGTACCACAAAGGCTGTCCAACCGACCTGACATACAGACGGAGGCAAGATATATAAAAAAATGTAAAGAGACAAATACAATAAACAAAAATATTCGTTACATATATTGAATATCGGTAAAATATTCTATTTATTAGTAATAAAATGGAATACTATTTTCTCAATTTTATATATTTGTAAACAAATATCAAAGGATATGAGATAAGTAATTCGTTGATAAACGACAATAAATCGTTTTAATACGTATTCTTAAACTCACTGATTTTATAAATATTGTGGTGAAAAACAGAGCTTTATTCATATTTAGACTGTAACGATATAAAGCAATGCTCTATGTATAATTTAGATGAAACGACACTTTTTTGATATTGATCATGAATAATTGATATTACAAAACCGGATTTAATTTTTATTTGAAATATGTTAAAATCAATAGGGTTATCGTGTATTTTATTGGGGGTATTTAATTGGGGTATGGGGCAGGATTTCCGGGGGTATGATCTTGTTGAGGCTTATCCGGAGGTGTTGGTGAATCCTTATTCCCGGCTGTTTTCCCCGGATTCTGTAATAACAGCTTTTCCAAAAGATGTAATACATCCTCATCTTTTTGAGAGTTTGTCGATATCGGAAAGGGATTCTATCCGAAGGATAGTGATTTCCAGAATGAAGAAAGACACGCTTAATTTAACGGAATCATTATATGCTTTTAAACCTTATTTTGATCGGTTGAAATTTGAAGATCCTCATTTCCGTCCGTTAATCCCTTGGTTTATCACGAAAAACAATAGAGCGAATTCTGATAAAATACCGATATTGCCTTGGGATATTATTAATATAAACGATACCATTATCATTGATCATTCATATGATGAAAAATTCCATAAAGGAGATCGTATTTTAGAGATTAATAATACGCCTGTTGAGGAATTTATAAAGTACACGTATACGAACCGTTATTCTCCGTTTATTGTTTATCAGGCTTATTATCACTATGCTTATAGTCCCGGCTATACGGTTAAAACTCAACGTCAGAATCAAATACTGAATATTCATACGGAAGGAATAACTTACGATCATTATTTAAAAAATAAAATCTCTGAAAATCAAAAGAAAATATGGGCAGACTATAAAACCGGATATTTCAGTATTCCGGCTTTCAGGTATAATAAAAGTATCATTAAAGACCTGCATTCTTTTATTAAGCGTTTGAAAAAAATAGGCTATCCGAACCTGATCATTGATATACGAAAAAATGGGGGAGGCAGTGGAAGCGATTTCGATGAGTTAATGTCGTTGCTCGTTAATAAGGACACGGTCGTTTATTTAAAAAATGTCAGATTACGGGTGTCTCCAAATACCATTAAAGATTATGATTTTCTTACGGAAGACAGGATGGGGCAATTGATTAATTTGCCTGAACGGTATTTTGTTAAATCATTTCCTTTGAATAAAGAGAAATACCAGAATATGAATATTTACGTATTAATAAGCGAAGATACGGGATCACAGGCCGCAACATTTGCCAATATTTTGCAATATAACGGTTCTGCAAAATTGGCCGGTGTTCCGCTTTTGCACAATGCTTTGAAATACGGGGAAATAACTCATCTGCCGTGGAGCAGTAATCCTTACGCCACAGTAAGTATCTCAACAATAGAACTCGATGAATACACCCGCAATCCGGACGGTCAGGTATATCCGGATATAGAGATTCCTTTCGTTGCCTCGGAATATATGAAAGGCGGCGATCCTGTCCTGGAAAAACTATTGGAACATATCGAAAGTACACGGTGAAATAAGAACCGTATATTTTATCGTATAAATCGATATTTATAATTAGTTATACATCTCAAAGATTTAATAAGTTGTAATCCGAATGATTATAAAAATATTAAATAAGTCGGTAGATTTGTAATATAAGTCAGAACCGAACAGCCCCCCGGAAGTTTGAAAAACCGGAGGGGCTGTTTATTAGGTGTGATCGTGGGGCTGATCTTGCGACCGGCTGCCTGGGGTCAGATCACAGAATTGGTGTCCGGCGGCGTTTTTTTGTTGCGGGTGAATTTTTCCTGTAGTTCCTGCATAAGTTTGTAGAAATTGGGGATAAACAGGGTACCGACGAGGGCGGTCATAAGCATGCCGGCGAAAACGGCGATACCGAGGGAGATGCGGCTGGCGGCTCCGGCTCCGGAGGAGATAACCAACGGGAAGGTACCGAGGATAAAGGCAAAGGAGGTCATCAGTATCGGGCGCAGGCGGACACGGCCCCCTTCCAGTGCGGCTTCGTTGATGGATTTGCCGGCGGCGTGGTAATCGCGGGCAAATTCGACGATGAGGATGGCGTTCTTGGCCGTCAGGGCGATAAGGAGGACGATACCGATCTGTGTGTATACACTGATAGGCAGGTTCATCACCATCACCCCGATAACGACGCCCAGCAGGGCGATAGGGAGTCCCATGATGACAGCGGCCGGATTCGTCCAGCTTTCATATTGGGCAGCCAGAATAAGATAGGCGACGAGAATTGCGAGAATAAATATCAGGCTCGTGCTCGAACTGGAATTTTCTTCCTGATAGGCCATGGACGTCCATTCGTAACCGAATGAGGAGCCGGCCTTCTCTTTGATCAGATTACCCATAATTTCCAGTGCCTCTCCCGAACTGTAACCGGAAGCGGCAGAGCCCGAGATAAGAGCCGAAGTATAGGTGTTGTAACGGGTCAGGTTTTCTGCCCCGACGCGGCTTTCTACCGTAGTAAAGGCCGAAAGGGGAATCATATCGCCCTGGGCGTTTCTGACATTCAGCCGGCGGATATCCCCGATCAGGGCCCGGCTGTCGGGAGCGCCTTCGACCTTCACCTGGTAAGTGCGGCCGAATTTTACGAAATTATTGACATAAGAAGAGCCGAGGAACACCGTCAGCGTGTTGAAAACATTGCTGATCGGGATTTGCATCATTTCTATTTTGTTCCGGTCGATATTGAGGTAATACAAGGGAACATCGGCACTGAACATCGATTCCACAGAAGCCAGGCCGGGGGTTTGTGCGGCGGCTACCATGAGCTCATCCGTCATTTTTTGGAGTTCCTGCGGACCGTAATTATTGATATCCTGGAGCATCACTTCAAACCCGCTGCTTTCCCCTAATCCGGGGATGGAAGGCGGCAGCACGGCGAAAGTCAGGGCCTCCGGTATCTCGAAATGGGCGAGCATATTGAATTTGTCGACAATAGCCTGGGCACTCATGCCGGGGGCTTTACGTTCGTCCCAGTTTTTCAGCATGACGAAAACGGTGGCTGCATTGGAGGCATTGGCACCGCTCATGACTGAAAAGCCGTTGATCGTGATATAGGTTTCTACACCGTCGATGCGGTTGATGATGGCGGCGGCTTTTTCAAGGGCTGTCTGGGTCTGTGAAGAAGAAGCGGCATCCGTAAGCTGCATAAAAGCCAGGAAATAACCCTGGTCTTCTTCCGGCAGGAAAGTACGCGGCCATTTCAGGAATCCCCAGAAAGCAAAGAAAGAAATAACGAAAAATACGATGAGGGTAAGTATGGATTTACGCATAAAGCCCCGGATGACCCAGGTGTAACCGTTGGTTGTTTTTTCAAAAAAACGGTTGAAAGCTTTGAACAGGAAAAACCGGGTCGGTTGTTTCGGCTTGAGAAAAAGAGCGCACAGTGCAGGACTCAGGGTAAGGGCGTTAAAGCCGCTGATAACCGTCGATATGGCAATCGTCAGGGCAAATTGCTTGTAAAGTTGCCCCGTGATGCCTCCGATAAAAGCTGTGGGTATAAATACGGCCAGCAATACAAGCACGATGCCGATAACAGCGCCCGACACTTCTTTCATGGCCTGGTTGACGGCTTCCTTGACGGTATTGTATTTCCCGGTTTCGATCAGGCGGTAGCTGTTTTCAACGATGATAATGGCGTCGTCTACCACCAGTCCGATGGCCAGTACCAATCCGAATAGGGTCAGCGTATTGATGGAAAACCCGAATAGTTTCATAAATGTGAAAGTACCGACCAGAGATACGGGGATCGCAATGAGTGGAATCAGCATCGCCCGCCAGTTTTGCAGGAAAAGCAGGATCACCAGCAGTACGAGTATGAAAGCCGTGATAAGCGTACTGTAAATACCGGCGATGGAAGTCCGGATAAACTCGGTTGTATCGAGGGTGACGTTATAATCGATACCCTGCGGGAAATAAGTAGCCAGATGGTTCATTTCCGTTTTTACCCGCTCGGAAACATCGAGGGCGTTTGCTCCGGGAAGCTGATAGATGGCCAGTGCAGCTACAGAACCGCCTTTTAATTGGGCGGTAGTACTGTATGTTTCGCGGCCGATCTCAATATCGGCAATGTCCCGCATACGAAGGTATTTCCCGTCGGGAAAGGCTTTGATGATGATATTACCGAACTCTTCTTCATTGACGAGCAAACCCTGGGTTTCCAGTGTATATTGGTAGGCTTCTTTGTGTTGCAGCGGTTCGGCGCCGACACTTCCGGCCGCTACCTGTATATTCTGGCTCTGTATGGCCGCAAGGACATCGTCGGCTGTGATTCCGCGGATGGCCAGCAGATCGGGATCGAGCCAGATGCGCATACTGTAATTCCCCATACCGAAAAGACTGACATTACCCACACCTTTAACCCGTTCCAACTGGTTGACGATATTCAGATCGGCATAATTCGACAGGTAAAGGGCGTCGTAATCGGGAGAGCTGGTGGTCAGGGAGATAAACATGACGACATTGGTCGATTCTTTGGTCGTCGTCACCCCGATCTTGGTAACTTCCTGCGGTAAGGTCGGTAAAGCGATATTAACGCGGTTTTCAACCAGGACGGTGGCCATATCGAGGTCCGTACCGACTTCGAAAGTAATGGTCAGTTGATAAGAGCCGGTGCTGGAAGATGAGGACGACATGTAAAGCATTCCTTCGACGCCGTTGACTTGTTGTTCAATGGGAGTGCCGATCATATTGGCAATCGTCGTTGCATTGGCTCCCGGATAAGAAGCGCGTACGACAACGGTCGGCGGGGTAATGGAAGGATATTGCTCGACAGGCAGGCTGTTCAGGGAAACAAGGCCTGCAATGACGATCAGTATCGACAATACGGTGGCAAATATCGGGCGGTTGATAAAGAAAGTGCTTATCATGATCTGGTTATTGAATTTGAATCGTGTAAATTGAAAAATCGTAAGTTAATCCGTAATCGGGGGCAACGTGCATATAGATTTTAAATGGCCGGTTTTAGATTAAATGATCCTGATAATAAACCGGTTGGACAAACAATTTAAAACCTGTAATTAAAACATCATTTATTTTTAGGTTTGATCTGCATGCCGGGGCGTACGCTCATAAGGGCATCCACAATATAACGGTCGCCGGGACGTATACCGCTGACAATTTCGCGCATCCCGTCCGGTTCGAGCACACCGACGGTGACGGGTTTAAGCTCGACCCGGTTGTCCGTTCCCAGGATATAAACAAACCTTCCTGTTTGGTTTGTGCCGATGGAGGTTTCCGGGATAAGCAAAGCATTGCTTACGTAGCGGTAGGGGACATGTATCTTGACGTACATGCCGCTCAGCAGTTGTTGTTCCGGATTATCTATAATGGCCCGGACGCCGACTGTCCCTGTTTGCAGGTCGACATTCGGCGAAGTATAGTCGAGCTGGCCTTTCCATTGGTGTTGCGGATTGGCGGCATCACTGACGGTCAGAAACCGGAGCGAATCGTTCGTCGCTTGCTTTGTGCCGGTTGCCGGCAGATTGAGGTATTCCGGGTAGGCCATATTGAAATAAGCGTACATTTGCCGGTCCTTATACATCGTGGCGAGGGTTGTGGGACTGACCGAACCGGCAACAAAATTGGCACGGTCTACCAGATTCCGGGTTACCTTCCCGTCGAAAGGAGCCTTGATATAGCAGTAATTGAGATTGATACGGGCTGTATTGAGCTGAGCCTTGGCATTTTGCAAATCGGCGAGGGCCGAGTTATAAGAAGATTCCGATTGCAGGTAATCGATCTCGCTGACCGCTTTGGTACGTACGGCCTCCTTCATCTTTTCAAACGAGGCCTTGGCATATGCCAATTGGGACTCGGCGGTATTCACCCCTGCTAAGGCTGCATTCACCTGATCCTCGTAGGGTTTGGGTTCAATGATGAAAAGGGTTTGCCCCGCTTTGACTTCCTGGCCGGGAGTGTAACCGACTCTTTCGAGAAAACCGGAGACCCGGGCTACAAGGTTTACAGTTTGCTCCGCTTCGAGATAGGCCGGATATTCGTAGCTGTACACAACATTACGGGTTTGGGGAGTATTTACCGGGATTTCCGGTAACGGCATTTGTTCCCGTCCTTCTTTTTTAGTGTGACATCCTGCCGCCAGACAGAAAAAAATTGCGATTAAGATATAGGCTTTCATCATATAAGTTTTTGCCCTCATATACGTCATCCGGCTTTAGAATGTTCAGTTATGAATCATACCCCGGGACTGAAATGATCCGGATGTGGCGGGTGCTTTTCTGTGATTATTTTATAAAATCTGTCTTTTTTTTCGACTTATCGCCGATTCGGACGTTACATTTGTGAATCATTGATAATAAAACATGAATCAGGAGCGCGAACAACAGTTAATCAGGCAAAGCGTGGGGAACGACACAGCGGCTTTCGGCCGGTTGGTTACCGAATATCAATATTATGTCTTCAGGCTTGCTTTCCGCCTGCTCTGTAATACTGAAGAAGCCCGGGATGCAACACAGGAAGTGTTTATCCGGGCCTGGACGCATCTGGCGCAATTTAAGCCGCAGGTGAAGTTTACGACCTGGTTGTATAAGATAACGGTAAATTTGTGTTACGATCAAATGCGGCAGCAGCGACGGCAATCCGGTTTGATAGCTGCGGGACAACAGGAAAAGGCGATGGAAGTTCCGGTAGAAGAAGATACCGGACAAAATTTGGAAAATCAGGAACTGATAACTCGTATCACCCGGCTGACCGGGGAACTGACACCCAAGCAAAAACTGGTGTTTACACTTTGGGATCTGGAAGGAATAGATCCGGAAGAAATTAAATTAATCACCGGGATGAGCAGTGCAAAAATTAAAAGTAATTTATATCTGGCCAGAAAATATATTCGTCAACGAATCAGTAAAATCTTATAAAAAGCAAATGGAAAATACAGATAAACAATACGATCGGACGATCGGAAAAATCAGGGAGATGCAACCTGTCCTGGAACACCCGGAAAAACTCTCCCGGCAGATTATGGAGCATATCGCTACCCGTTTGCCGGAGCATGCGGCAGCCGGCAGCCGGTTCGGCATCATCCGTATGCTGTCCGGAGTGGCGGCAGCCATGGTGATCGGTTTATTCGTTTATGAATTAACGAAACCCTTTCCGGTTCTTCGTGAGGCTGCGTATGCCGGTATAACCGGACAGCTGGACCGCTTTATCGATCCTGCTTCCCCGATACCGGAAAAGATAAAGCAATATGCCGCTTTCCGGCAGGCGCAGGAAGCCAGAAAACAACAGCGGGAAGAATTTTATTTCAGCTCCCGGATGTCAAACTTAAAAAAACAAAGCCATGAAAAATAGTATCTTTATAATCAATCTGTTTTTAGTTTTTTTATTATGCTCTTGTGACAAACATTACGAAATGCTGACCCGGATAAACCCGGACGGTTCCTGTTTCCGGCAGTTCCGGTTAACGACGAAAGACTCTGCCTTCTTAGCGGGAGACACGGCCCGCAATCCCTTCCCCGTCCGCCTGGATGACGGTTGGCAGGTCTCGGTGTATGATTCGGTAAGCGGCGGATTACAGCCTTGGCCATTGCAGCATTTAAAGAGTCCTGCAGCTGCTTCGGCAGTTGTGGCCACCTGTCACTATGCTTCGGTTGAAGAAATGAACCGTAACTTTCGGTTTGACCACAGTTCATGGAAAAACATAAAACCGGAAATCACATGGAATAAATCTTTCAGGTGGTTTTATACCTACTATACTTTTTCAGAGAAATATACCCGTTATCCGTCGCAGGATCTGCCTGTCCCTTTAGGAGAATACCTGACACCCGAAGAGCAGATACTCTGGTTTCAGGGGGATCCTGCTGCCTGTCAGGGGATGAATGGTTATGAGATGTATGAATACCTGGAACAGATACAGGAAAAAGCTGAAACCTGGGGAAAGAAATCTTTGTTTGTCATGCAGTATTCGGTGATTCAGGATTTCCTGGCCTCCAGGCCTGACAATCTCTGGAGCGGCCGTTTGTCCCAGGCCCGGGATTCTATTTTTATCCTCAATAAGGATAAATCTGATTTTTGGTCGGATAATTTGGCTCCTTTCCTGGATCAGTATTTCCGGACCGGTTATTTTTCGGAAGAATACCGGAAAAATCAGCGGGTACTCGATTCCCTTTCTGATGCTGAATCGGCCGTACTCGAATTGTTCGAACCCCATATCAAATACGAATTGGTCATGCCGGGTAAAGTTGTTTCAACCAATGCGCCGCATTGTGAAAACGACAAATTGACCTGGCAACTGAATGCCTATCGCTTTCTGCCGGCCGATTATATCCTGACAGCCGAATCCCGCCGGTTAAATCTCTGGGCAGTAATATTGACCCTGCTCTTGTTAGGCGGTATAACTTATATATTTCGCCGTTAAATGCTGGCATCATAAGGAGGAGCGTCGGTACACGCTCCTCCTTCATAATCCAAAATAGGTTGTTCTTATACAATTGGGAGGTGTGAAATAACAACTTGGTTATCTGAAACGACAACTCTGCAATTATTATTTGTCCGTGTGTTCTTCATACTTTTATTTTACTTCAGAAATCCGTCCGACTGCAGGTCGGATTGGTAAATTGAGGTATAACATTAAAAATGAAAGACATGAAAAAAGTAACGGCTTTGCAGATGAATTTTATTTGGAGGGTATGTGCGGCACATTTTATCGCTTATTTTACAGCAGGTATATTGGCACTGTTTTTCCTGGATTATAAAACACATTTTTCCTCGGAATATTTATCATCAATGATGAAGCCGGTGGAGTCTCCTTGGGTTATGCTAGGGCCTTCATTTCAATTATTCAGAGGCATAATAATTGCGTTGGTGTTATTGCCGGTGCGTGGCTTTATCTTTGAAAAAAAGGGTTTTATAAAATTAGCCTGGTTGGTTTTAGGATTTTCTTTTATTTCTACAATCGGACCTGCCCCCGGCTCTTTTGACGGATATATTTATACGCTACTGCCGGTATCTTACCATTTGGGTGCTATTCCCGAAGCCTTGTTATACACTGTTCTTTTCTCGGGAATTATATCGCTTTGGTATAAATTTGAACGGAAATATATTACGATTATTTCCGCTATATTTATATCGCTGATTTTATTTATGAGTATTGGGGGCTTTTTGGCATCAGGTAAGGCTATAGGAGTGTAATATAAAACGTGTTTATGTCCGGAAAATACAGAAAAATAAAGATGATTATAGCAGTACTACTGTTTAGTATCATTTATACATGGTTTATAAAACGAGGCGAAGGAACTGATATTTTCGATACATCTGTCATCGTAATTACGGTATCCAATATATTTACCGTTTTATTCATCGTAAGTCTGTTTTTTAAAATACAGGCCGATAATATAAAGAAGCCGGTCAGCGAATTAAAAAAGAAACTGATTCCTTCATTTGTATTTTTTGTGTTGTCGGCAGTTGTTGTTTCTTTGTTTATTTTCAGTTTAAGTGATTATGTATTGTTTCTGCTTAAGGGATGGGATACCCGTAATTTTGTGGAAAATTTACTCTATAAGGATATTCCGGGGACATTCTCGTCTCTTTTTATCGGAATCTTTGTGGCATCGGTTATATTTTTCTACGAGATATGGCGTCAGTCCATTAACCGGGAACAGAAATTGAGGGAGGAGAATTTAAGATTCAGATATGGAAATTTAAAAGCTCAGGTCAATCCCCATTTCTTGTTTAACAGTTTGAATACACTTTCTGAAATGGTGTATGAAGATGCCCGGAAAACAGATATTTGTATTCAGAAATTAGCTTCTGTTTATCGTTATATACTTGAAAATGAAAATGTAGATTGGGTACCTCTGGATGTGGAAATTGAGTTCGTAAAAAATTATTTTGGTTTACGAAAAGAGCGTGACGGGGAGAAGATAACGTTGGAGATCAGGATAGAAAATCCGGGGAAATTTAAAATAATCCCCATATCCTTGCAGATATTGGTTGAAAATGCGTTAAAGCACAACATCGCTTCGCAAGCCCGGCCTTTGGAAATAAGTATTTATCGGGAAGGGAGGTATATTGTAGTTGCCAATACAATGAATAGCAAAACTGTATTGTGTCGTCCTTCGGGTATAGGATTAGCAAATCTTCGGGAAAGGATAAAATTGGTCATGGGTAAAGAAATCGTCATTAATCAGGAAAATAGTCGTTTCATTGTCAAACTGCCTCTTGAAAATAATTGAATTATGAAAGTATTGATTGTAGAAGATGAGCAGCCCGCTGTGCGGAAACTGGTTCGCTTATTGGAAGAAGTCGATCCGGCAATTGTGATTATCGGTGTCCTCTCGTCTGTTGAGCAGGTTGTAAATTGGTTTTCGGTTAATACGCCTCCCGATTTGGTATTTATGGATATACAACTGGAAGATGGTATTTCTTTTGAGGTATTTGACCTGCTTGAAATAAAAATTCCGGTAATATTTACAACGGCCTATGACGAATATGCCTTGAAAGCATTTAAGGTCAACAGTGTGGATTATCTCCTTAAGCCGGTAGGATTGGAAGAATTAAAAAAAGCGGTTGACAAATTTAATACGATCCATCGGTTGAATATGGGATATACGCGGCTTGAAGCAATAATTAAAGAATTGTATCCGGTACGTAAAGAACGTTTTATGGTAAAAATAGGGGAACATTACAGGTCAGTTCCTGTATCTGCAATCAGATGTTTTTATATAGCGGAGCGTTCCACTTTTATTTTTGATGACACCGGTAAAAATCATCCTGTAGATTATTCACTGGACAAAATCGGGCAGCTTGTCGATCCCGGTTTGTTTTTCAGGGTAAACAGAAACTTTATTATTGCTTATAATTCAATCGGGGATATCATAAATTATTCTTCCAACCGTTTAAAAATAATACTTTACGGATGGGATAAAAAAGAGAATATATTGGTTAGCCGGGAGCGGGTCGCTTTATTTAAAGCGTGGATAGACAGATGATATTCCGGAAGCATTCCCCTTATGCGGCTTTGTCCTGTCGTTTTCCGGGTTTTGCATGATTCATTGATAACGTGAGGCTGCTGTGTCGAATTTTAGATTTTAGATTGTTGATTATGTCCACAATTCTCCCCTGCCCGAAAGAGAATCGTAAATCGTCAATTGCTTTAGTTTTCCCAACCGCCTCCCAGGGCCTTATACAGTTGGATCAGATAAAGCAAGGTAGTGGCTTGGGCACCGACCAGGGTATTCTGGTAATTCAGTACATCCTTTTGTGAATCGAGCACGTTTTGGTAGTCGGATAGGCCTTGCTTATAGAGAGTGAGGGCCAGGTTCAGGGTTTCCTGTGCCTGTTCATAGGCCTGGCGGTCGGCCGACAATTGCTCCTGGGCTTTGGCATAGGAATAAAGGGCGTCGTCCACTTCCTGCAAAGCGGTGAGCAGGGTGTTGTTATAATCATTGATACCTTGTTCTAGCTGCAATTGGGCAATGCGGGTCGTTTCGTTCAGTTGCCGTCCGCTGAAAAAAGTCCATTTCATACTGGGACTGATTTGCCAGTCCATATTCTCTCTGCGGAAAAATTGCTTGAACTTATCCGAACCGTATCCGAAACTTCCGGTGACATAAAATTTGGGGAACCAATCGGCCCGGCTGGCACCGACGGCTGCCGAAAGTGCGTCCATCGTATTCTCGGCCGCTTTTACGTCCGGACGGCGGCGGATAAGATTGGCCGGAATGCCCGTGATCAGGATGTTTTGGTTATCCGGAAGGGGGGCTATGGCCCGGAGTGCCTGTCGTAAACTGTCGTTATATTCTCCGGTAAGGATACAAATGGTGTTGATCTGATTCGTAATCGTCGATTCGATTGCCGGGATCAGGGAGGCTGTTTGCAAATAAAGGCTTTTGGCCTGGGAAAAATCGAGTTGTGAGGTCAGTCCGGTTTTAAAGCGGGTTTCGGTCAGATCGAGAATCTCTTTTTGGGATTCTAGGTTCTGGCGGGCCACCTGCCATTTGGCCTGATAATTGCGTAAATTGATATACGACGAGGCAAGCTGGGCTGTAAGAGATACCAGGGCGGCACGGTAATTTTCTTTCGAGGCATAGTAATATTCTTTTTGCGACTTTACATTTTTGCGTATACTCCCGAAAACATCGATTTCCCAGTTCATTTCAAGCTGGGCCTGGCCGGTGTAATTCCGTTCATTGATGTGCTCTATGCCGAGGCTGTTTTTTTCGGGGCTATAGGATGCTGTGGCGCTTAATTCCGGAAACCAGGCGCTCTGTTGTACCCGGGTTCGTTTTTTGGCAATATCGATATTGCGCAGCGTATTTTGCAGATTGTAATTGTTGCGGGTGGCTTTCCGGATCAGGCTGTCGAGGGTCGGGTCGCTGAAAAGACGCCACCAGCCGTCTTCTGTCGGCAATTGCTGTTCTAAATTCAGCGTCGTGTAGTGCTGTGCTTTTGCGGGGATCAGCAAACCCATATAAATCAGGCAGAAGAAAAATGTGTTTCTCATGGTATAAGTGCTTCATTAGTATTTGTTCGCTACATCGCTACATCGTAACTATAATTATTTGAGCAGATTACAGAGCCCGAACGTAAAGCTGAATAAGTCAGCGTACTTGTTTTGTTCTTTTCTGTAAATCCGGACAAGATCCTTGTGTGAAAACTATACGGAAACCGGGCTGAAAAGTTTATGGATAAACCGGTTTATAACAAGCGGCCGGGATCGTATTTCCGCTATCGGAATACAGCCCCGGCCGTTATAAATAAAATCGTGAAGAGGTCCTGGTTTGTCGGATAAAGGAACCGGTTTCACGGATATTCTTTTCAGAAATCTGTTGTTTGCTTCTGGAAAAAGTAATTGAAAATCAAAAATATACAGCTACCGCTGAAATAAATAATTTTATAACCTATTTGGATTGCCGTTCGATCTCCCGTAAATTTTCCATTTTTTTCTTCCGGAGGAAGCCGTTGATATCTTCCAGGTGTTCGGTTACTTTCCGGTTGCCGAATTCATATACCTTTGTCACCAGGCCGTTGAGAAAATCGCGGTCGTGTGAGACGACAATCACCGTGCCGTCGAAGTCCAGCAAGGCATTTTTCAGTATATCCTTGGTTTTCAGATCGAGGTGGTTGGTAGGCTCGTCGAGGATCAGCAAATTCACCGGCTGCAACAGCAATTTGATCATAGCCAGCCGGGTACGCTCTCCTCCCGACAACACTTTTACTTTTTTGTCGATATCATCCCCGCTGAACATAAAAGCCCCCAGTAAATTTTTGGTATTGCTTTTCAATTCCAGAGGGGTCACGTCGTCAACCGTCTGAAAAACAGTAAGGTCTTCATCCATCAGCGAAGCTGCATTTTGGGCAAAATATCCGATCTGGGCATTGTGGCCGAGTGTCAGTTTGCCTGTGTAATCGGTGATTTCTCCCATAATACATTTCACCAAAGTGGATTTTCCTTCTCCGTTACGTCCCACAAAAGCTACTTTTTCCCCCCGTTGTATCGTAAAGCCGGCGTGATTGAACACCTCATAATCGCCGTAATGCTTCGACAAATCTTCTGCAATCACCGGATAGCTGCCCGAACGGGGGGAAGGAGGAAATTTCAGGCGTAAAGCCGACGTATCCTCTTCGTCTACTTCCAGGATTTCCAGTTTTTCGAGCATCTTCACCCGCGATTGTACTTGCAGGGTTTTGGAATACGTGCCTTTAAACCGTTCGATAAATTCTTTGGTTTCGGCAATCATTTTCTGTTGTTCGTCGTAGGCTTTTTGCTGTTGTGCCCGGCGGTCTTTACGCAGTTCCAGGTATTTGGAGTAATTTACTTTATAATCGTAAATCCTTCCCATCGTCACCTCTATTGTGCGGGTCGTGATATTATCAATAAATGTCTTGTCGTGAGAGATCACAACAACAGCTTTCCCGTTGTTTATCAGGAAATCTTCCAGCCATTGGATCGAATCGATATCCAGGTGATTAGTGGGCTCGTCAAGCAGCAGGACATCCGGATTTTTCAGCAACATTTTGGCCAGTTCGATACGCATGCGCCAACCGCCGCTGAAATCACGGGTTTGCTTATGCAGGTCTTCACGTTTAAAGCCCAGGCCCAGCAATGTCTTTTCTACGTCCGCTTCAAAATGGGTGAGGTCGATACTGTAGAATTTTTCACTGAGGGCCGAAACCTCTTCGATCAGTTTGTAGTATTCCGGCGAATCGTAATCTGTCCTTTCCGTCAATTGGCGGTTCAGGTCCTCGATTCTTTTTTCCATTTCAAACAGGTGGGAAAAAGCCTGGGAGGCTTCTTCATACACTGTCCGTCCGTCTTCCGTCATCAGGTGTTGCGGCAGGTAGGCGATTACAGTGTCTTTGGGGGCAGTCACATTCCCGCGGGTAGGCTTCCGGGCCCCTGCCAGAATTTTCAGTAAGGTCGATTTTCCTGCTCCGTTCTTGCCCATAAGGGCGATACGGTCTTTCTCGTTAATCTGAAATGAAATATCTTTAAAAAGGGCTCTGTCCCCGAATTCTACTGTAAGTCCGTCTACTGAAATCATAATGTAAAATCTAAAATCAAAAGTCCGGCAAAGATAGGAAAAAAGAAACAGGCTGCAATACGAACATGGACAGACCCCTGTTTTGTACTCATTCCCATTGGGATAGGAACGCCGGAGAATTGTTTTTCAGTGTCGTCCTGGCTGGTTAAAACGTTCGTTTTTAT
>NZ_DOED01000039.1:0-54123 GCF_003524185.1 Culturomica sp. | reverse complement strand
ATAAAAACGAACCTTTTAATTGCAGATTTTAAATTGACGATTTGGGACTGAAAGAATTGATAACGAATCAGGTTGTCAGGTAATTTAAAATTTACAATCTAAAATTTACAATTTATATGACCTTTAAAGTTGTTTAGCATTATATGCAGTAGGTTCCGGATATGTGCAAATGGTATTTCCGGCGTATAAAATGAAGTACCGGCATTTGAGAATAAATACGTGCTGAAATAGAAACGTAATATAGTTATGGGAAAAACCATAAAAGGTATGGGGTTGGGTTGGATTCTGGGGGGCATTAGCGTAATCGAATTTGTTTTATGGGATCTGGTGCGCTTGCGCACAGATGTCAATGAAACAACCGAATGGCTTACGCGTGCCGTATCCTTAACTCCGATTGTGGCTGTAATCGGTTTGTTTACGCTTTTGATATATGGGTGGCGGGTTTGGATGTTAGCGAGGGGGCGGCGGATAAGTCCCGAAGAGAAAGCGGTACATATTTACATCGGGATATTGCTGCATATATTTGTATATATCTGGTGGGGTATCGGGGTATTTATTCCTGTGGAATACATATACATAAACACCGAATATTGGTATATACCCCAGGGGCTTATCGTGATAGGATGGGTGTTGCAGAGAATCAGCTTAAAACAGGCCATCCTGTCCGCCAAATCCCAAAGGATGCTCCGGACTGGAGGCGGTAAATTGCAGGGACTCACTTATCTTATAGCCTATCTTTTTGTCATATCATTGGCTTTGTCTTCCGTAATATTTTATATGTTTTCTTCTATCTTTGAGGATGAGGCAGATGTCCAGATTTCAGCTATGATCCGGTCAGCCTGGTTATTGACATTCTTTATAGCTAATATCGTATCTTTCAATCTGGTCATACACAACTGGAAAAATATTTTATCGGTAAGTCGGAGTCCGGCAAAACAGACTTGTCCGTATTGATTTCCGGTAGATATAATTTTGATATTCCCTTGGATAAATTGTAAATTTACGATTCCTTTTTTTGCAGGGAAGGATTGTGAGTATAATCTGAAATCGTCAATCTGCAATTATACAGGTTCTTTTTTTAAGAAAAAATCCACATCTGTGGGGAATTTTTCTACAGTTGCCATTATAACATGAAATAACTAAATATATTTAATCTGCTTGAAATAAGTATATTATCTTCGCAGCTCCATTTTGGCATATTATTTTCAAAAGATAAGGAATTAAACAATAAAAGGTATATGAACAGAAAGTATATGATTGTGGCAGTGGGGATGACTGCCCTTTTGTTAGGAGGATGTAAAAAAGAAAAAGAACCGGAAAAGGTCGTGGTGAAAATGGAGAAAGTGGGGACGGACAATATGGAAATTTATGGGGAATATGTGGGACGTATCCGCGCCAAGCGGTTTGTGGAAGTGCGTGCCCGGGTCGAAGGCTATTTGGAGAATATGCTTTTCGAGGAAGGGAAACGGGTACACCGCGACCAGCCCTTATTTATTATTAACCGTGCCCAGTATAAGGCCCGGGCCGACAAGGCCGATGCCCAACTGAAAAAAGATTTGGCACAGGAAGCGAAAACCGCCAGGGATGTAGAGCGCCTGCGCCCCCTTTATGAGCAGAAGGCAGCCAGCCAGCTGGATTTGGACAATGCCGTTGCCGCTTATGAAAGTGCAAAGGCAAGTGTTGCCATGAGCCGGGCCGATTTGGCTCAGGCAAATCTGGAATTGGGTTATACAACGGTTAAGTCGCCGATTACAGGCTACATCAGCGAGCGTTACGTCGATGTCGGTACCTTGGTCGGACCGGGAGCCAAATCATTGTTGGCAACGGTGGTCGACAGCGATACCGTATTGGTGGATTTCAGCCTTACCGCCCAGGACTATCTCCGTAGCCTGCAACGGAATGTGAAATTGGGCGAGCGGGACACTTCCCGCTCCTGGCAACCGAATATTACGGTAACCCTGGCCGACAATTCCATCTACCCGATCCGGGGATGGGTTGATTTTGCCGAACCCCAGGTCGACCCGAAAACGGGTACGTTCAGCGTACGTGCCGAACTGGGAAATCCCGAGCGGAAATTATTGCCGGGGCAGTTCACAAAAGTGAAATTGCTGCTCGACGTAAGGGAAAATGCGGTTGTGGTGCCTGCCAAAGCCGTTGTGATTGAAAAAGGGGGAGCCTACGTATATGTCGTTCGCCGCGATAGCACAACCGAAAAACGTTTTATCGAAACAGGGCCGGAAGTGGGCAACCGTATCGTTGTAGAACGAGGATTGGGATTGGGCGAGACGATTATCACCGAAGGCTACCATAAGCTGGCTCCGGGTGTATTGGTTATTCAGGAGGAAGCGACGGTGCCCGGTGAGAAAAAAGATTCGGTCGCTGTGGCGGCAGTCGTGAGAAAAGAAGAAGGAGGTAGCCGATGAAGCCTACATTCTTTATCGACCGTCCGATTTTTTCGGCGGTATTATCCATATTGATCGTCATTGTCGGGTTTATCGGTTTGTTTCTGTTGCCGATAGACCAATATCCTCAGATCACCCCTCCGGTGGTGAAAGTATCGGCTTCCTATCCCGGGGCCAGTGCGCTGACCGTTTCACAGGCCGTTGCCACGCCTATCGAACAGGAACTCAACGGTACGCCGGGGATGTTGTATATGGAATCGAGCAGTAATAATTCCGGCGGTCTGACAATAGATATTACGTTCGATATTTCAGCCAACCCCGAATTATCGGCCGTAGAAGTGCAAAACCGGGTGAAACTGGCCGAATCGCGCCTGCCGGCCGAGGTGATCCAAAACGGTATCAAAGTCGAAAAACAATCGGCCAGCCAGTTGATGACCATCGCCCTGAAATCGTCCGACGAACGTTTCGATGAAATCTACCTGAGTAATTTTGCGACAATCAACGTGCTCGACATACTCCGGCGTATTCCGGGAGTGGGACGGGTGTCCAACATAGGCAGCCGCTACTATGGGATGTGTATTTGGGTGATGCCCGACCGTCTGGCGAATTTCGGACTGACGGTGAAAGATTTGCAGAATGCCTTGAAAGACCAAAACCGCGAGTCGGCTGCCGGGGTGCTGGGGCAACAGCCCATCACCGGTTCCGATATCACCATCCCCATTACAACCCAGGGCCGTTTGTCGACGGTGCAGGAGTTCGAGGAAATTGTCGTGCGGGCCAATCCGGACGGTTCGGTGATACGTATGCGCGATGTGGCGCGCGTGTCTCTGGAGGCTTCTTCCTATGCTACGGAAAGCGGTGTGAACGGGGAAAATGCGGCCGTACTCGGAATTTATATGTTGCCCGGGGCAAATGCCATGCAGGTGGCCGATGATGTCAAAGAGGCCATGAAAGGCATCAGCAAGGATTTTCCGGAAGGATTAAGCTACGATATCCCTTTCGACATCACCACCTATATCGCAGAATCCATACACGAGGTATATAAAACTTTATTCGAAGCCCTTGTGCTCGTTATCCTGGTGGTGTTCCTGTCGTTACAAAACTGGCGTGCATCATTGGTGCCCCTGGTAGCGGTTCCGATTTCGCTGATCGGTACGTTCGGGGTGATGCTGGTGCTGGGCTTTTCTCTAAACATGCTGACTTTGCTGGGATTGGTCCTGGCCATCGGTATTGTGGTCGACGATGCGATTGTGGTTGTGGAAGCTGTCGAAAGCTATATGGAAAAAGAGGGACTATCCCCCTATGAAGCCACCAAAAAAGCCATGCACGGACTGACGGGGGCACTGGTAGCCACCTCCCTTGTACTGGCGGCTGTGTTTGTACCGGTAAGTTTTCTCGGGGGCATCACAGGTATGCTCTATCGCCAGTTTGCCGTGACGATCGTAGTGTCGGTACTGATTTCGCTGGTCGTGGCTTTGACATTGAGTCCTGCTATGTGTGCCATCCTGCTGCGGCCTGCCAGAGGTGATAAAAACCGGTTTTTCCGCAAAATCAACGAATGGCTGGCCAAAGGCAATCACAAATACACGGGATTGGTGGAAAAGGCTGCCCGTAATTCGCGCCGTGTACTGGCAGGTTTCGGGATGGTGTTGGTGCTGATCTTTGTCCTGAACCGTGTCGTTCCCGGAAGTTTTATCCCGGAAGAAGACCAGGGTTATTTCAAGGTAGAGCTCGAATTGCCTGAAGGGGCTACCCTCGAGCGCACACGTGCGGTCACCGACCGGGCGATAACCTACCTGCAGGGGCATCCGGCTGTCGACTATGTGTTGAATGTAACCGGTTCCAGTCCGCGTGTCGGGACAAACCAGGCCCGCTCCGAACTGACCGTGATACTCAAGCCCTGGGAAAAACGCAAGGGGGGACGTATGGGGGTAGAAGATGTAATGACCGACGTACGCGAAGAATTCTACCACTATCCCGAGGCAAAGGTATATTTGTCCAAACCGCCTGTAATTCCGGGACTGGGAACGGCAGGAGGATTTGAATTGCAATTGGAAGCCCGTGGCGGCGCTTCGTTCGAACAATTGGTGACGGCTGTCGACACCTTTATGATGTATGCCGGCAAAGAAAAGGCGTTGACGGGGCTTTCTTCCTCCTTACAGGCTGAAATACCCCAACTCTATTTCGATGTCGACCGCGACAAGGCCAAATTCCTGGGCATCCCGATGGCCGATATATTCTCGACCATGAAGGCTTATACGGGATCGGTATATGTCAACGACTTCAATATGTTCAACCGTATCTACCGCGTATATATACAGGCAGAAGCCCCCTACCGGATGCATGCTGACGACATCAACCTCTTTTTCGTGCGTGCGGCTTCGGGCGAAATGGTGCCGCTTACGGCTTTGGGAACGGCCGAATACACCACCGGACCGGGAAGCATGAGGCGTTTCAATATGTTCTCTACGGCTGTCATCCGCGGCAACACGGCCCCCGGATATAGTTCGGGCGAAGCAATGCGTATCCTCGAAGATGTGGCTAAAAAATACCTGCCCGAAGAGATTGGGGTGGAGTGGAGCGGACTCTCTTACCAGGAGAAAAAAGCCGAGGGCCAGATGGGACTCATTATGCTGCTGGTGTTCGTATTCGTATTCCTGTTTCTGGCTGCGTTGTATGAAAGCTGGCTGGTGCCGGTGGCCGTATTGTTGTCACTGCCTGTGGCTGCATTGGGAGCCTATCTGGGAATTTGGGTGTTCGGTTTGGAAAACGATGTTTATTTCCAGATCGGACTCGTAACCCTGATCGGACTGGCGGCTAAAAATGCGATATTGATTGTCGAATTCGCCCAGGTTGAAGTGCAGCGTGGCGTCGATGCCTTGCAGGCTGCCCTGACGGCTGCCAGCTTGCGGTTTCGCCCGATCCTGATGACTTCACTGGCCTTTGTATTGGGGATGTTGCCGTTGGTATTGGCTTCCGGGCCGGGTTCTGCCAGCCGCCATTCCATAGGCACGGGCGTATTCTTCGGGATGTTGGCCGCAATTACGGTCGGGATTGTCATGGTGCCGTTTTTCTTTTACCTCATCAACCGGGCAAAGGAAAAAATGGGGCGTAAAATTCGTCGTCTCGGCCTGAAAGAAAGATGTGAGAACAAAGTAAAAAGTTGGCTTAAAAAATAGCACGGGGAAAGATTCTTGCTCTGTGCCGGGAATGCAATGTTTATCTGATAAAACCGCAGGATATGCGGGAAATAAAGGGGAATTATGATGTATAAATTTATAATGATCGTTTTGTTATCGGGAGTCGCGCTGACTTCCTGCAAAATCGGGAAAGAATATACCCGTCCGGAACTGGGATTGCCGGACCGGATCGAAGCCGGGGTGAAAACCGATTCGGCTTCGGTAAGTGATTTAAAATGGTGGGACTTATACACCGATACAGTCTTACAGGGATTGATCCGGCAGGCGTTGGCTTACAACAAAGACATGCAGATCGCGGTTGCCCGTGTCAGGGAAACCGAAGCCTCCAGGCGGATAGCCAAAGCGGATATTTTTCCGCGGGTCGATGCAAGGGTTGGGGGACAGCGGGATTACGACTATACGCCCGAGAATAATTTTGAAATCAAAGGAATGTTATCCTGGGAAGCCGACTTATGGGGACGTTTACGTTGGGGAAACCAGGCAGCGATAGCGCAATACCTGCAAACCATTGAAGGCCGTCGTGCCCTGCAGATGACCATTATCGCCCAGGTGGCCCAGGCTTATTTCGAATTGAGCGCCTTGGACGAAGAACTCAAAATCGTACGCCGTACTCTGGCAGCCCGTGAGGAAGGGGTACACCTGGCCAAACTGCGCTATGAGGGAGGATTGACCTCCGAAACCTCCTTGCGCCAGGCTCAGGTGGAATTGGCGCGTGCGGCCACCCTGGTGCCCGATTTGGAACGGAAAATCAAACTGAAAGAAAACGATATCTGCCTGCTTACGGGGCAATACCCCGGCACGGTCAGCCGGGGAGAGGGCATCCGTCAGCAGGGATTGCCCCGGTTGCTGCCTGTAGGGGTTCCTTCTGCTTTGCTCGAGCGCCGTCCGGATATCCGTCAGGCCGAATACCGGCTCAAAGCGGCTGTTGCCAAAAGAGGGATGGCTTACACCAATATGTTTCCCAAACTGACCCTGTCGGCCCAGTATGGCTTGGAAAATAACCACTGGGAGAACTTCTTCCAGACGCCTTTCTTTTTCCTGGGCGGACAATTAGCGGCTCCCCTGCTCAATATGGGTAAAAACCGGGCCCAGTACAAAGCGGCTCAGGCGGTGGCCGAGCAGGAAGGCTATGCCTATCAGCAGGTCGTACTCACGGCTTTTAAAGAAGTAAACAATGCGCTGGTATCCAGCCGTAAGATCGAGGAAATCCGGCAGTCGCGTGCCAATCTGGAAGAGGCTGCCCGTTCCTACCTGCAACTGGCCAACCTGCAATACATCAACGGTGTCATCGGCTACATCGACGTGCTCGACGCCCAGCGTGGTTATTTCGATGCCCAGATCGGCCTCAACAATGCCGTCCGCGACGAACTGATCGCCGTTGTCAACCTTTACAAAGCCCTCGGCGGCGGTTGGGAAAACTAAAGCAATTTACGATTGTTGATTGACGATTTACGATTCTCTTTTGGGCAGGGGAAAATTGTAGGTATAACCAACAATCATAAATCATAAATCGTAAATCTACAATCTACAATCATAAATCGTAAATCTACAATTCCCCCCCTGCTGCCAACCGCCCTTGCGCCTGGTTTTTTCCGGCGGGAAAGCTCTTTGTGAGAAATTTAATTTTTTTTATATTGTGATAACTCGGAATACTCCCGTCGGCTGTCTATTTTTGTATCGTTAAATGATTGAACGAAAATGGGGGAACATATATCTTTCCGGAAAAACGAAGGACTGCTTACCGTAAAGCCATATTGGCGGGGAAATCCGGTTGTAAGGGGGCGTTTTGTCAATCGCCAGCACCGGGCTGCAACCGGCATCGGGAACGTCCTCAAATGGCGTTTGTCACTCAATCCCCAGCGCAAGGAGAAGCGCCGCGAAAAATGGGATCCCCGGATGAACTACCTCCACTCCCTCGAAAATATAAAAGGCGATTCGCTGGTGTGGTTGGGGCACAATTCTTTTTTTATGCAGTTCGGCGGCAAGCGGCTCATGTTCGATCCCGTGTTCGGCAACATCCCTTTTGTGCGTCGCCGCAGCAAGTTGCCTGTCGACCCTTCGGTGTTTAAAAATATCGACTACCTGCTTATCAGCCACGATCATTTCGATCATATGGATAAAAAAAGCATTACTCTTCTGTACCGGAACAATCCGGAGATGAAATTATTCTGCGGATTGGGCACCGGCAGCCTGGTAAAAAGCTGGTTCCCGGAAATGGAGGTCATCGAGGCCGGATGGTACCAGCAGATCGAGGACAACGGCTTGAAAATAACCTTCCTGCCATCCCAGCATTGGAGCAAACGCTCTGTACACGATGGCGGGCAGCGCCTTTGGGGGGCTTTTATGTTGCAGGCCAACGGTTTGTCGGTGTATTACAGCGGAGACACCGGCTATTCCAGGCATTTTACGGAGATACCCGAGCTTTTCGGTGCGCCCGATTATGCGCTTTTGGGTATCGGGGCCTACAAACCGCGCTGGTTTATGCAGCCCAACCACATCTCTCCCTACGATTCGCTGACGGCATCGGCCGAAATGAATGCCCGGGTAACGATCCCCATGCACTACGGCACTTTCGACCTGTCGGACGAACCGTTGAGCGATCCGCCCAAAGTGTTTGCCGAAGAAGCCCGCAAACGCAACATCCCCGTTGCTATTCCTGCATTGGGAGAAATTGTTCCGTTGAAAAAAGGATAGGGGTTTTGATGTTGATTTATCATTATTGGTTTGTCCTTATTGGCCGGCAGTCAGAAAAGCGTAGGGTTTGGCAGGTGCAGGGCATTGGAGGTAAAATCCGGCAAACCTTTTCAGGAGTGATTATTCTCTGATCGGCTTCCCCGCTGAAACCGTAAACCAATAACCGCACGCCCTTTTTTTACCAGTACAAAATCACTCCGGCCACTCCGGCCATACAGATCATCAGGATGGGGTGTACCTTGTATCTCCACGTCAGGTAAAAGGTGGCCGCAAAAATCAGGACACTTTTGTAATCGATAAAATTCTCGCCGTTCATCATAATCAGGGCAGCGGCGGCAATCAGCCCTACCGTCATCGGCCGCAGGCCCGTAAAAGCGGCAGCTACGTATTTGTTCTTTTTAAACCTGGCAAAAAAGAATGAAATCAGCAACACCAGCAGGAAAGAGGGGAGGCATACTGCAATCGTGGCGATAACCGATCCCCATACATTGCCTGTCACCGTATAGCCGATGTAAGTGGCGCTGTTGATACCGATGGGGCCGGGTGTCATCTGCGAGATAGCGACCACGTCGGTAAATTCCTGCAACGACAGCCAGTGGTGCTTATCCACCACCTCATACTGGATAAGCGACAGCATGGCATATCCGCCACCGAAGCCGAAAAGGCCGATTTTCAGGTACACACACCACAAATGCCAGTAAATCATCCTTTGTCCTTTCTGATTTTATCCTTGATCCAAAACGTATAGGCCAGTCCTCCGGCAATCCCTGCCAGCACGATATAGGCGGGCGACACCCCGGCCTTCCAGATCAGCACGGCCCCTGCCAGCGGGAAGATGAGTTCCGCCCGTTTCAGTTTTACAGCCTGGGCAGCCGTAATACAGGGCACCAGGATCAGGGCCACCACTGCCGGGCGTATGCCGTTGAAAACCTTCATCACCCATACATTGTCCTGAAAGCGGTTAAAAAACAGGGCAATTGCCAGTATGATAAAAAAAGAGGGCAGTATGGTGCCCAGGGCGCAAACAATGCTCCCTTTCACCCGTTTCAGCTTAAAGCCCACGAATATCGAAATATTCACCGCGAAAATTCCCGGCAGCGACTGGGTTACGGCAAACAGGTCTATAAAATCCTGTTTGTTCAGCCATCCCCGGTTCACCACCTCCCGTTCGATCAGCGGGATCATGGCATATCCTCCGCCGATGGTAAACATCCCGATCTTGACAAATGTTATGAAGAGCCTCCAGTACATGCTGTTTTCTTAAATCCGCCGGTGTATCTGCGGTCGCACCCGATAATGGCGCAAAGATAGGGAAAATGAAGCAAAAGCCCTTGTAAACGGGCGGCTAATTCCTGCCGGATAAAAAAGATGCTTTTAGTTGTTAAAAAATAAAAATACATTTATCTTGCATCTAAAATTCTGATAATATGAAAAATTGCATTATACTGTTTATCTTCGCTTGCCTGGCAGGTTGCACAGGGAGGCAGCAGGCGGATACGGATGTCATCCATCTGACGCTTACAAAATCGCAGGACACGGTTTCGCGTCCGCGTTCGGCCAGCGGATTCCTTTCAGAAGAAAAAAATCCTTTTCCCGGTATTCATCCCGAAACCGTAACACGTATTCCCGGTTGGAAAAATTCGCAATTGTATTATAACGATATCGACTTTCCGCAGCTCCTGTTCCAGGCGTATAAAGCCGGGCGGGTTAGCCAGGAACTCTGTATGGAATATTTCAGGGGATGGGGAAGGGATACCAATTCTTGTTCCCCTGTCGAACGCAAAGGCTATTTCGCCCTGTTGACGGGAGAAGGTGAGGACGGTTTGGAATATGTTGTGGCCGACGGTAATGGGAACTTCGACTTTACCGACGACCGGGTGCAACCCCTCTCCGCTGCCACTTCCCCGGTAAAAGTTGTCTTCGAGCGATTCGACGGCAACCGCCCTGTAACCGATTCGTCCTGGATCCTTCCCAAGCGGCTGTCCGGTGATGAAGCTTTTTTGTACGTACAATACCGGGAAAAAACAGAAACAACCTTCTCTCTGGAGGGGAAAAACTATATTTGCCGGATGATCCCTTCCGGCCTGCAATACGGGGAACAACGCACATCGATCGAATGTGAGTCGTCCGACACCCTGCTTAAATGTGCGCCCAATGAATATCTGAAACTGGGCGATGCCTATTACAAAGCCGACAGCGTCGGCGACGACGGCCGCTACCTTCGTTTGTCCCGCGTAAAGGACACGGCGTCGATGGCCGGCACTCAGGTCGGTTTCCCGCCTATTCCTTTCACCGTTACGGCCACTGATGGGCGCATCCTTCGTTTCCCCGGGGATTTCAAGGGTAAATATGTCTTGCTTGATTTCTGGGCAACCACCTGCGGCCCTTGCCGTGATGAAATCCGGAATGTCTATCCCGCTCTTTACGAGCGCTACAAAGCACAGGGATTTGAAATTCTGGGCATAGCCGCCGACAATGCTGCCGATATTGCCGCTTTCAGCCGCACCGTTCCCCTGCCGTGGCCTGTCGTCGCCGAACGCGACCAGCAGACGAAACCCGGCCGGCTGTACAACATCAACGGCTATCCTTCCCTTTTCCTGATCTCTCCCGGGGGGCGTATTCTCTATAAGGGCGATATCCTCCGGGGCGAAATCCTCAAAATGATTCTGGACAGGATATTTAAACCGGAACAGCCGAAAACCGAACGGCTGTGATAATTTACGATTGCTGATTTACGCTTCCTCTTTTTTGCAGGGAGGGATGGCGGGTATAATCAACAATCGTAAATCATAAATCTAAAATCTTCTGAACGTCGGCAAACTACACCTCTTCATATTTCAGCCCTTTCAGTGCATCGTCCGAATAGATATGCAGGCTGTGGGCGGTTTCGCTCAGGCAGGTAATACGGTGGATGTGGTTGGTAAATTTTCCGGCTTCGCCGATGGCGTAGAGCCCCGATTGTCCGGTGATATGGAGTTGTTGTACGGGGTGGGCGCCTGTTCCGCGGGGTTCGAATATTTCCACCAAAAACTCGCCGTCGGCAAACGTGTATCCGGCAAACTGCGGGTGGCTGTGAATGGCTGTCCGGTTGCCCTTTTTCCAGCACATCACAATGGCTTCCCATCCTGTTCCGGCATCCCTGCCGATATAGTCCCTCACATACGTTTCGTCCGAAAACCGGTTAAACCCGCCCAGGTCGTGTTCCTCCACAAATCCCAGGGCATACGTTTTAATCTGTTCTCCCAGGAGGGCGCCTATCTCTTTACCGTTCACCAGTTGCAACAGCCCTTCCATAAACCCTCCGTATCCGTTGCTCACCACCCGTTCGCCCCCGAAATCTTCCGCCAATGTTTTGTTTGTTTCCATAGATTCTGTTTTTTGTAAAATTACTCCGATTCCACTTTCCTTACAGGTGTATTAATACCTATTTCCCGGGGAGACAAATGCGGATTTTCAAATGCGGAGAGATTTTGTTTGTTGGTGCAAAAACGGTAAAAAGGGATTTTATGTTATATAGAGTTTAAATTTCTTTTGGGGTGGTAATTGTTTTTTCTGTAACTTGTAAAAGCATGCAAAAAATTCTACGCGTCGTGTTGAAATGTTTAACAATTTAATTTTTCCAGTTATGAAAAAAAAGATGTTTGTAGGTTTAGTCGTTATTTTTCTGTCGTTGACTGGTTTTACACTCGAGTCCTCAAGTGAACTTGTAACAGTCAGTGGTTTTTGCCGCAGTGCCGGTGGTTCGGCGATTTCAGGTGTTAACATTTCTATGCAGAACATATCGACCGGAGATGTTTATTCAGCCTCCAGCGATAATTTGGGCTTTTACACTGCGGAGGTAGATGCAAATTCTACTTTTAATTGTACATACACTTGGGGTACAATAACAAAGCAGGTTCGGAATAGTTCCGGGAGTTCCAGTACTTCGTTTCAAGATGTTATTTTCTGAATTTTTTAATTAAGGGTGGTTTAAGCCACCCTTTTAATGTGGTAATCCTACGTTTTCATTCTGCTATAATTTTGAAATTAAGGGGATTTTACACTGAGTGTCGTTTGGAAGGTTGTACAAAAATAGGAGGGTGCCAGAGGCACTTTTTTTATATCTGTAGATTAGGCAACCTTCGCTGTGCGTATACTTATGGTTATATATACAACGTTACAGGAACGGTATTGCTCCGGTATAAGAACGGTCTCCGCCGGAGTTGTACCGGAGTTATACCGGAGTTGTACCGGAGTTAATAAGGCGAATCCCCGGCGAATCTCCGGTTAATCCTATGCGGGAATGTTACTGAAAGCTTTTGATAAATATATCACCGAATTGATGTATGCAGAAGTCTATTTTCCTTCGGCCGGAAATATGCGTGCTTGCGTGTTCAATCGTTTCAGGAGCAGACGGCAATATATTTATTCGTGGTTACAGCTTTCGCAGCAGGTACTCACCGAATTGAATAAAACCGGCCTTCCTTGCCACCATTGGCAGTATGTGACGGTCAGGTTGCAGGAAGCCGGAAAGAATTTCATATCTGAAAACGGGCGGGTAGTATTACATCGCAATATACTTGTTTATCGGTGTGGTGTCGCGGTCGGTGTGGCTGAGCTTGACGTACAATCGCGTCATATTCTGGCGGCTTATCTGTCAGTGCAATATTCCGCATGGGTGGAAATGTGCAGTTTATGCGAATCTTTTTTTTCAGTTTACCGGGGAAATTATTTATGGCAGGGGAAGGAAATCGAACTGCTTGAATTGTGTGATGCCCTTTGGGTGTCAGAGCGTGTACGTCCTTTGGCTGCGGAAAGAACAAAGAAACAGTATTTCCGGCGGCTGTTCGGTTTTTTCAATCTTCCCCTTCCCGACGATCCCTGCCACCGTCTCGGCGAAATTAGTTTGAGGGCCCGGCCTGATTTATTCCTTTCGTGGCTTCGTGACAATTATCTTGTTTACTGGGAAGACCGGGAGGTCTGAAACTGTCAGTTTTTTTCTTTTTTTTCAAAAATCAGTCCTTTATTATGTTTCTTGTTATCGGGGATTGTTTGTATAAAATATTTATAGATAGTGTGTTGCAAAATAGAATAATGTTTTTTACAAATTCGGACAGGACTATAGTCCGATAGGATGGAGGTTGTTGTAATTTACCGTACAGATAAAAATCCCGGGAAATTGGTTAATCATTAAAATCAGGAAATTATGAAACTATTATCAGGATTGGTTGGGGAGATCGGCTCGGTAATCAGTACTTTGTCGGTTTCTTCCAAAGAGAAAAAACAGATCGAAGCCGATCTTATTGCGGCGGTTTGCCGTCAGGAAGAAGAGTTGAGCCGTAGCCGTTCGGCGATCATCCGGGCTGAAGCCGGGGGAAATTGGTTGCAGCGTTCGTGGCGGCCTGTCGTTATGCTTGTTTTTGCGGCTATCGTATTGGTCGGCACTTTTTTCGATCTTCCGATATTGGCCGATACTTCCCGGTTCTGGGATTTGTTGGAAATCGGTATCGGCGGTTACGTCGTTGGGCGGAGTGCTGAAAAAATCACCGGCCATTGGAAGGGAGGCCGCAAATGAAGATCGAGGCCCATCGTTTAACCGGCTGCGGGGTTGAATATCTCCATTGTGCTAAATGCAGCCGTTTGATGGAGATAGTCGATACCATTGTGCTGCATTCTACCGACGGGGCTAATGCCATGTCGTCAGCCCGTTATCTGGCGCGTAGCGATACGTCGGTTTCCGCCCATCTTGTCGTAGCCCGTAGCGGTCATGTTATCCAGCTTTTGCCTTTTAATGTCCGGGCGTGGCATGCCGGAATTAGTGAACACAAAGGACGACGGGGGCTGAATGATTTTTCTGTCGGCATCGAAATCGATAATGCCGGACGGCTTCACCGCCGGGGCAACCGTTTTTTTTCGTGGTTTAACAAAGAGTACCCGCCGGGAGAAGTATTTACTACGGTAGAGAACGGTCATGCGGCCTATTACCATCGTTACACCAATGCACAGGTCGGCATGGTGGCCGGGATTTGTGCGTTGCTTCGTAAACGCTATCTGATTCGCTGGCTTTTGCGTCATTCGGATGTTACATTCCGTAAAATCGATCCCGGGCCGGCTTTCCCTTTTGATGATGTAAAATATATGTCAGGATTTTAGGGCATTTAAAAATGTAAGTTAATAGATTTAATACCACGACAATGGCACATATTAAAAACGGCTTGTTTACACAGATGAAAGGAAGGTTGCGCGATTTGATATTTTTTAACCGGAGAGGCCATACGTATGCCCGTAGCCGTCCGAAAGAAATGTCGAATCCGAATACTCCGTTGCAACGGTTACAGCGTAACCGGATGAGGGATGTCGTTGCCTTCTATATGGTTGTGCGTCAGAGTCCGTTGCTCGTCGTCTGGCAACGGGCCGGGAATGAAAGGGGAATGTCACGGATGAATCTTTTTGTAAAGTTGAATATTGCGGCTTTTGACGGAAACGGTCGGGTAACTGATTATGAAAAATTGCATTTTAGTTACGGTTCTTTACCGCAGGGCGACTGTTTCCGGGCGGTTTGGCAGCCTTCGGACGGCACCATCGGAATCAGTTGGGACAATGCGACGTTGCTTAATGAAAAACGTTATGCCGACCGTTTTATGGCAGTCGTATTGTATGAGGACGACGGATTTACGGTGTTTGCAGGCGGGGAAGGTTACAACAGGCGCGATGGCCGGGCTTGTCTTCGTCTGCCGGAAGGCTGTTTGCCCCCGGCCGGTGTTTATTGCTTTTTTGCTTCCTCCGGCTGTAGGGCATATTCCGGCGATGTTTATTGCCGTTTGGGTCCTGAATGATATATAAATATATCGGTAATAATTACTGAAAGGGCGTATAGGATATAAGAAACTCTACCGGAGAGAATAATCCGCTCAACCGTATTCCGCTCCTGCGGGATACCTGTGAAAATTTCCGTAGTGGGATTACTTTGATAAAATAGGGTAGTAATGTTTAAAACTTTTTATTATGGCTATATTCAGGTCTTTTTTGTTGGGTGATGTGAAAAAATCAGTAGCAAACCTGACGATGTATATTGCAAAGGGGGTAAGCATTGTAAGGGGAAAACCCCTCAATGTCCACAATCCCCGCACCGACAAGCAACGGGTTCAGCGGGCTAAAATGAAGGCGTTGGTCGGATTGGTCAGTGGCTTCGGGCCGGCGCTTCCGGTGGGTTATCCTCAGGTAACGGGTCTTGTCAGCGCTAATAACCGCTTTGTGCAGGATAACATGGAGGCTGTGACGGTCGGTGATGCTTTCAAAGCCACTGTCGATTTTACAAAACTGGTATGTTCGTCCGGACGGTTGAAAGTGCCGAAAGTGACGGTAAGTTTTAATGAATCCGGGCGGCAGTTTGTTTTCACGCAGGCGGTGCAGCAACAAACACTAACTTGTAATCCGGCGGATATTGCCTGGGTTGTGGTGTACGAAAAAGTACAGTGCGAATCCGAGGTTTATCCCTTGAAATCCCGCAAAGAGGGCGGGGAAGTTACGGCCGGCATGCCGGAGGATTGGGCGATCGGCAATTGCGAATTCTACACCTTTGCCCGGAATCCGGAGGGGACACAGGTCTCTCGCACTTCTTACCTGCCATTGACTACAGTCTGAATCTCGCGTTATGGACAGGTTGGTTAATTTTATAACGGGTTGGCTGTCCACCTTTGGCATGAGCAGTGCTATCGGCGGACAGGGCATGGAACTTTGGCGGGAAAACCTGCTTAGCTTGATCGGAGGCATTTGTAGTGCCATCATCATCGCCTGGCTCCGTTGGCGCTGGGAACACCGTGACCGGCAGGATACGTGAGCATAGTGGAATCCTATTGTTTAATCCTCCCTGACAATAAAGGTCGGGGAGGTTGTTGCATTAGGTTATATAAATAACTTCAAGTTTAATTTTTAATAAGGTGGAAGAATTAGTGTTGGCTTGTTTCTAAAACTAAAAGAATATTCTTATATTTTTAGGTATTAATTGTGTGAATTTAATTAATGTGTATGGTGCTAGGTTAGATGATTAATAATATAAAAATGTTTATCTTTGGAGGGGCGTTCATTTTAGGGATAATGTTTGTTGATTATAAAGTTTCAAAATGGAGGAAACTATGGGGTCCCAGCCTAATATTATGGTTATATCTTAAATTTTGTTTGAATTAATTGATGGAGGAAATTGTTTTAATGGAAAATTCTGTTGTAAAGGATGGTGTTGGAAGTGGCATTCCGGTAACTTTTGTGGATCTTTTTGCTGGGGCGGGAGGTTTTAGTGAAGGTTTTTTACAGGCTAGTTATTCCCGTAAATATTTTAAATTTTTATTGGCAAGTGATATAAATGAAAATTGTGAATTAACACATATTGTACGGTATAATAAGCAATTAGGACTAGATGTCAAATTTTTGAGGCAAGATATTACAGAAACGGATTTCTTAGTCAAGTTATTGGCAGATTTAGATGGGCAAAAGGTTGATGTTCTGTGTGGAGGGCCTCCTTGCCAGAGCTTTAGTCTTGCAGGCAAAAGGAGAAAATATGACAAAAAAGATGATCTATTTAGCCATTATTTGGAAGTAATCAAGGTACTACAACCGAAATATTTTGTAATGGAAAATGTAAAAGGGATTTTAACCAAAGAGGGGGGGAAAATCAAAGAGATGATAATTAATAAGATAAACTCTATTGTAGATATAAAAGTTGTGGGAAGATTGTTGGATTTCATAAGTAAGAATAAGGAGGGTATGCATATGGATGGGTTTATTGTAGATTGCTTGGTTAAGAAGATAAATATTGAACGGTTAACTGGTCCAGATGTGGAAAAGGGTAAGGAACTCTATATTAAAGCAGTTGGATTGCGTTTTAAGCAATTGACTCCCAAGATTGTAGCTTATAAGGAAAGTAAGACAGATTGCCGTATTAACACAATAAGGCATGGGTTCTCTTTGTTGGGACGCACAAAGGAACTTTTTAGGTTGCAAAAAGAATTTATCAAGGAGAAAGATCTGTGCAATATTGATAATGATTATTATGTGGATGGGTTCAATGATTTCTTGGATATGTTGGTGCCAGAGGCGATAATTTCCCAAATGGAAAAGGCTTTTAATGACTTGGGGATTGTTGGAGAGTATAAGCAAGAAGTATGGCGTATCATAGAGGCCTTGCATATTTTCATAGGGACTTTTGATGATTGTGTGCGGAAGTTGGAAATTGCGGCGGGGGAAAATATAATTGGGGAATTGGAAAAGCTAATCTCAGGAATTCGGCTTTATAGGATTAAAAAACCTTTTATTGCTAATGCCTCTGATTATGGGGTTCCACAAAACAGGGAAAGGGTGTTATTTATAGGTTGTCGTAAAGATCAACATTTTATAGAAACAATTCCGCCGACAGTCAAAGACAGTGAAAAAGTCAATGTCTTTGAAGCTTTGTATGATTTGGATTTTCTTGGAAATGACGATGAAACTTTGGACTATAAGGCCATTGATCTGGATAGGCAGTATGGAGAAAAGGCGAAAGATATGTATGCTTTGTTGCTGAAGAGAAATGTTGCGGGTAAGCCCTCTGTAAAAGGGAAGTTATTTGCACAATGGGCTAGGGAAGGTAGGCTTGGGGCACGTTATAAAGTCACAGCCCCCTTTTATGTCCGTGATACGATGGCTTTGGCAAATAACCAGTTGAATTACGGCGTATTACATAATCATAAGACTAGTAAGCAAAACGGGGATGTCATAAAACGTTTGGGGATTATTTTGGATAAAGGGGGATATGATGAAGCTCAGGAAAAATTGGTTGCAGAAGGCTTGGCTTCTGATAAACGTAATTATAATGTTTTGAAGGCAGGCTGTTTAAGCCCGACAATCTTGACAATACAGGATGATTATATCCATTATAATGCTCCCCGTTCTTTGACTGTCAGGGAGATGGCTAGGATACAGTCATTTGATGATTCTTTTGTATTCCAAGGGAAACGTTCTACTGGGGGAGAAAAACGCAAAATGGAAATTCCACAATATACTTTAGTCGGCAATGCAGTCCCTCCCTTGATGGCAAAAGCAGTTGCTACGGAATTATTGAAATATATAAAGTGATGAGATCATTGACGAAAACAGAACAAGGACGTTTAGCTTTTTTAACTAGTAAGTCTGTCGCTGTTACTTTAATCCAGCCCACAGGTAATGGTTTAAAAAAATCGATCATGGATGCTACGGCTCCCGTACGTTTATTTTTGAAAAATAATGGGGTACATGATTATGGAATACAGTCGCAAGGTCCAGAAAATAAAGTTAAAGTAGAGTCTTATCTTGTTAGGGAATGGTCAATGGACAAAAGTGTGGCATCATTATATAGGCCTCATACTAAAAAAGGGGACCCACGTATATGGTTTACTGGTTTAAAAAATTATGCAAAGGCTGATGATATATTAGCCATGATGGTATTTGAGGAAAAATTGTATGTAATTAACCTTACGCAACTGCCTGTTGTTGAATTTGTGGAGGGAATATTGGCAACACCATTGAAAGAGGTGGTGGAACAGTTGAGCTATAATGTGAATGCTGTAGCCATAGAGTTATTAAATAAATTGAAATCTTTGGCACATCAGGGTTTTATTTCTTCTCCAGTTGACGCAGATACTGCTGTTGGGCGAGTATTGGAATCAGCCTTGGGTATTCAAATCAATTGTTCAAAAAAGCCTGACTATAAAGGAATAGAACTAAAGGCTTTCAGGGAAAGGAGGACTAACCGTAAAAATTTGTTTGCACAAGTGGCAGACTGGGACTTGAGTAAATTGAAAAGTTCCGAAGAAATATTAGAACATTTTGGTTACAAGAGAGGGAATGAATTTAAATTGTATTGTACAGTTTCTACAATTAAGAAGAATTCCCAAGGGCTTATTTTCCGTATGGACAATAATTTGGCTCAGCTAGTAGAAAATAGTGTTGACATAGGTGATTTTGCCGTGTGGAGACTTGAGAAACTTCATGCCCGGTTGCTTGAAAAGCATAATGAAACATTTTGGATTGCGGCTGAAACGAAGAGGATAGACGGTGTGGAATGTTTCCGTTATAATAAAGTGGAACATACATATAAGCCAATTGTTTCACAATTTGATGTATTATTGGAACAAGGTATGATTACAATGGATCACGTAATAAAACGTTCCCAAGGGAAAGTATGTGAAAAAGGTCCCCTTTTCAAAATCCATCCCCAGTCGTTGAACCTATTATTTCCCCCGAGCAAAGTTTATGATTTGTTAGGTTAATTTTTTTAGCTAAGGAATTCGTTGCTTTGATTTTATAGTCTTCCAAATAGGCTTTATCTAAGAGATCTACAATTCCTTGCATGGTCGTTTGCCGTTGTTTGGGGACTAATTGGCACTCCCATACAACCATTGTGTGCCATCCCATTCCTTTTAATTTTCTCCTGTTACTATTGTCCCTTTCTATGTTCCGGTTGATTTTCTTTTCCCACCATTCTGTCCGGGTTTTAGGAAGATGGGCTATTTTGCAATTTCCATGTCCATGCCAAAAGCAACCGTGAATAAAAATCACAGTCCGGTATTTGGGCAATACTATGTCCGGGGTGCCAGGGAGTTTTTTTACATTTACCCTGAAACGGAGACCTTTACTGAAAAGGTATTTTCTTACCATGATTTCGGGTTTTGTGTTTTGGCTCCTGATTAGGGACATTAGGTAACTCCGTTTTTCTTTGGAATAAATATCTGCCATATTCCTTGTTTGGATGTATCCCAAAGATAAGGAAATTAGTGGAAGTATTGAATAATTTGGTATATTTCTATTGTAATTGTACTTGTTTTTATTTTGTAATGATATAATGCAGTGCGATAGAGGTTGAATAATGATAGATAATATTACTTAATTTTTTATTTATGTAATTATTTATAATTTGATAATAAATTTGTAATTATTTATGGATAAAATTTGCAAACCAATGAATCATATATTTAATAAGAGATTTAACAGGTATGAAGGTGATCTGGAAAATATGTATTTGTCTATTTATGGTCATCAATTTGACATATCTTGTAAATTTAATGCATATATAAAATGTCGGTTGGTTCATAGTATTGATGATTCTGTCATTGAGCCGGATCAAATATTTGTAATGACTTCAGATAAAGGCTTTGTTTGGTTCCAACCTTTTACATTCTTCGCTAATTTGTTGGTGAAAGATGATACTGGAATTCATGTTTTATTATTTGTTGATATTTCTGGTGGACATACAATGAAGATAGTGTTTGATAGTACAGACTGGGTAATGAATTATCTTGATAATTCATCCCTTTTTAAATGTATTGTTTATGGCCCGTCGGGTTTAATGGAATATAGTACAGGTATTGGTTATTTTGAAAATGATATTCCATATTTAAAACTCTATCATCATACGAAGAATGAAGTTAAAGATCTTATTTTGGGAAGCAATAAAATGTTGGCTTCATTTTGGAATATCCAAGGGACAAAAAAAATGAAAAATATTCATTATTGTTATTTTACTTCTTTGGACAAGATTTTAAAACCAATGGATTTGAATCAAATAGCAATGGCTTCTGATGGTATAATTAGATTCTGTGTTGATAATTTTGATTTGCCATTTGTATCTGAAGAAAAAGATTATTCAAAATATCCTGATAAGATTCTGGAGCTTAAAGTTTATAGGGAGAGTACAGTTAATAGAATTGGAACTTTAGAATTTTTTATAGACTCTACAATATTATCTCCAAGGCATTTATGGAAACACATGCCCCAGAATCAGTTATGTTATTACGAAATATGTATGCCGTATATATACAGGATAGGTGTAAAACCCGGAGAGTTTATAAAATTCGGAAATGGAGTAATTAAAAGAACTGCCAATGTTATGGTAATGGATTATCAAATTATTGGCCTTGCTACTAATGTTGATGGGTTGATGGCACCTAATGATGAGGAAAATACTACTTTCATTTTTAAAATGGAGTTGCTTGACAAAAATATGAATATTATTGATTTTTGGTTTAATAATACGAATACTGATCAGTTTAGTAATAAAAATGTTATATTGCAAGAATTTGATAGATAACGGAAATTAGATATACATGGATATTTTAGATTTTTTGTAATTTGGGCTACGAGGTTGGTAAATATTAATGGGAAAAGGAATGGGATTTTGAAAATGGTTTAATGATCAGTATTATATATTCTTTGGTATTTGCAAATTGTCTAAGTAATGTGGAGATAGATTATGAAAAAAGAAATATTATACACAACAGCTCTTGATGAGAATGGACTTTTAATTTTTATAGATGATGCAGAAAAAAAGAATGAATATTTCTGTCCTTCTTGTGGGCAAAAATTCATATTGAGGAAGAGCGGTAAAACAGGGAAAGGCCACCGTCGGCCGCACTTTGCACATAATGAACTGCAGCCTAATTGCACACCCGAAGGAGTCCTTCATTCTTCATTTAAAAAATTGACAATTGAATTTCTTGAGAAATATATTTCAGAAAATAAGCCTTTAAAGCTAACTTGGAATTGTCGTTTTTGTGACGGAAGTTATTCTGGAAATTTGCTTGCAAAGGCTAAAACTGTAAAAGAAGAATATACAGTTGGGAATTGCAGGCCAGATATTGCGCTTTTAGATAAAAGTGGGAACGTTATCGCAGCAATAGAAATTGTAGTTACTCATAAACCTGAAGAACAGGTATTACAATATTATAATGACAACGGTATTGTTTTAATACAAATAAATCTATTGTCAGAAGAGGATTTGAAAAACATAGGTGAAAAATTATCCAAACCTGATATTGTTGATCTTTGTTTTGTTCATCAATGCTTGGGATATAAGAGTACAAAACTGGAGAGAGAGGTTGTTTCTGATAAAATTAGATGTAAACGTTGTCAAAAAGAAATTTTTCGATTTTATATCAGTATTGGGAGTGTATTTGGTATTTGTCGATCGCATAATTTTACTCAGGAAGAAATATTGCGTGTGAAATCAGAAAAACCAAATGTAAAGGTGAATATAAAAAAATCAAATGAACTACCATTTCAATATCCGATAATGCAATGTGGTTGTATGAAAATCCATTATAGGAGATATAAGGAATCAGGATATTATATGACTAAAAATGGAAATTTCAGGAAAAAAAGACGTTTTTGATAAAGAGAATAAATAACTGGGAAGAATTCCTGCAATATCACTTGGATAAGGTTTTTAAGAAATAAAAATGTATTGATTATGAATGAGAAATTGTTGTTTGAATGTTTTATCGATATTTTGGGGCATAATGTAGGGGTTAAAATTTACAAGGATGAAGATATTTATTCGTTCACATTATCCGATTATTTCCAAGATGAAAGCCAAATGGATGTATATAGGCCGGGCAGTGGCTCTTTTGCCGGTTCATTGGATGGGCTATTTTTTAAAATTAATGCTTATAAAAATCAAATTCGTAAAATTGTAAAAATAGAACATAACGATTTGTTTTAAAGATAAAAGCAGAAATACAAAGGATGACTTTTATTGCAGAGGCTTGAATCGTATTAAAATTTGTTGTAACTTGTGAATGTTAACCCAAATAATCTAGAAATGAAAAGGCCGGAGGTTTAGAAGAGTGCCTCCTGCCTGGGATGGAAAGTGGGGATGATGGCGCAGGTTATCTTTCGCGACTCGCTTGTACAATAGCTTCCCTCCTTATTGATCTGCGCCATATTTTTAAATACGAAACAAAATTTTGGAAGTTAAGGAATTTTTAATATATTTGCAATTATCAATGAATTAAATAGTTACAGTACGAAACAGAAAGTAAGTAATAAATAATGAGAAAACCGTTCCTTTTTCAGAAACGGTTAGAAATATAAAAGTAAAAACTTTTGTCATATTAGACTTGTACTGAAAAATCGCCAATTTTTACACCTTGCAAGTCGATAGACGAATAGTTTCATTCCATTTTGGCGTGGACTATGAATTCTATCAAGTAATGCAAGGTCGGTGTTTGGCGATACCTTCAGTACGTGAAAGATAGTTGAAGTAATTCACGCCTTAATCTTTGTAATAAGTTTTGAATTACTTATCTAATCAATAGGGTATTGAGGAAGTAGATCCCATATAGAGCATTTAAAAACTTTTGCAATTTCATTAAGATGATTTATGCTGTACTTTGCTCCTTTTCGACCACCCTCAATGTCACCTATGTAACCGTGAGATAAATTGATAGCATCAGCAAATTCTCGTTGCTTTATATTTCTATCATTTCTCATTTTTCGGACTTTGTCAATTACGTATTGTTCAATGGCTGTACTCATTATATATGAATTATTTACGTGTGCAATTAAGGTATTTTTATGCCTACAATGGTCGTAAATAGCGAGCAAAGAGTGGGAATGATAAAATTTGTAAGTATAGAACAGGAAACTAGTAAGTTATAGAGGAAATTTAAGTCAAATCAATTTATTGATTAACCATAAGAACTAAATCAATGACTAATAACAAAAAGCCTAAAATCAAAACACGTCGTCCTGTCCGTCGCCGGCGGATCATAAGAGGACAACGGCTACTTTACGGAAGCTGTGATTATGAACTATGCCTCCGGCTGATGGGGTGGTGGATGCGGGGCAAAGGGTTTTGCCCGGGCGACAGGATTGTGATCGGTGTGGAACTGGGGCGGCTGTCGGTCTACAAGGAAGAAGCGATACAATAGTAACTTATACGGGCGGCGCCTGTTGCGGGCTGCACATGGCCTTGCCTGTGGCCTTGCTGCGGCAACCTGGCCGTGGACAGGGCCGCCCGTTAACCCTGAACAAAGAAAGGAGGTGGGTTGATTTACGATTTTAGATTTATGGTTTTTGATTGGGTGCGTAAGCCGGTAATTGAAATATTGTAGATTTAAAATTGAAGTTGGCGCTAAGCGTTCCTATAGGGACGGAATCGTAAATCTGAAATCAAAAATCGTAAATAGTATAAGGGATTTTAAATTAAGCCCGGCGGGGCAGATTATTGTCCGCCGGCAGGCAGTACTCAAAAAGGGAGGGCTAACCAAAGTTTGACCGCCGCGGTTAGCTTCTCCCCACCCATTAACATTATTTCTAACATTAACCATTACAAAGCTATGAAAAAAAACGAACGTAGCCTATGGTTTGCCGTCCTTAAACGGCGGCTGACATGCATCCTTTTCCTTTTATCGGTGTTTTTTATCCTGCCGGGACCTTTAACGGCGGGCTTGCCCCAATCACAAACCTACCTTGTCACGGGTAAGGTGACCGACGAAAAGGGCATCCCCCTTCCGGGCGTGACGATCCGTTACGGCAACGCGGGTGCCGCCACTGACAACGGGGGGGCTTTTGCCCTCCGGCTGCCCGGGGAACGCGGGCGCCTTACCTTTTCCTGCATCGGCTACCGTACGGTGACGCTTGACTACCGCGCGGGCGTCCCGCTTGCCGTAACACTCACCGAAAGCACGGAGGAACTGGAGGAGGTGCAGGTAATCGCTTACGGGACACAGCGTAAGGACTTGACGGTAACTTCCATCGCAACCGTCAAGTCCGACGGGCTGAAGGACAATACCTATTCGAACCCTGTCGATAAAATCCAGGGGGCAGTGGCAGGGGTGGACATTATCAAGCCCACGGGAGCGCCGGGTTCATCCGGTAATATCCGTATCCGTGGTGAAAACAGCATTTCCATCGAATCGGGGCGGGTGGGCAGCGCGCCCCTTTACGTGATCGACGGTATCCCGGTGGAGATGAAGGCGGGCCGCCTTTCGGGCGACGACCCCCTGTCTGCGGTGGCCTCTTCGGATATCGAGCGCATCGACATCCTGAAGGATGCGGCTTCTTGTGCCATGTACGGCTCGCGCGCGGCTAACGGAGTGGTGCTTATCACTACCCGGCAGGGGCTTCTTAACTCCCGCTTCCGGGTGACGGCCTCGGTGTCCCATTCCCTTTCGTTCACTTCCGCGCTGCCCGTCTTCACAGCCGGCAACCGCGAACGCCGTTTCCGTATGGAAGCCCTGCGCAATTACAGCGAGTCGTATTACGACCCGGCAACCAATTCGTATAAATATGTCGGTTCTTACCGCGAATCGTATGACCGTTGGCTGCATTACGATTATTTCTGGAATCAGGGCTTCGGGGCGGACCTGCCGGCCTACCAGGACAGTTTGAACCCGTTTTACAACAACCGTACCGACCTTTTCCGTTATTATTTCCGCACGGCACGGGTTACGGATGCCAGCCTGCGTTTTTCGGGCGGGGGCGCTGCCGTGGCATACAATATCGGGCTGGGCTATTTCGGGGAAAAGGGAGTGCTGAGGAATACGGGCTTTACCCGGGTAAGCCTGCTGTCGAACCTCTACTTGAAACCCAATGCCCGTTTTGCGGGCAACCTTCGTTTCTACCTTGCCCGGACGTCCAAAGACCGCGCCGGCAAAGGGCGGGATATGTTTAATTTTGCGGATGCGGGCAGCGGGCTGGAGACCATCCCTGATGCCGTCATGGGTTATTCCACCCTGCTGCCGGGCCCGGGTTCGGCAGCCTTCCGGGAGATGCTGCGGCGTTACGATGCCGCGAAGGAGGTGAATGAGAGCTACACCCTGCGTGTGAATTTCGACGGGCGCTACATGGTATTGCCCGGCCTGGAAGTGAAAAGCCTGTTTTCTGCCGGTTATGTCCAGTACAACAAGAACCTTTCGTTACCCGCCTCCCTGGACGATAAAGGACTGTCGTATTCGGGCGGTTCGGTGGAGAGGCAGCTTTCACTGCTGAATGAAAATCAGTTGTCGTACAGCGCTGGCTTCGGTTCCGGCCACGACCTCGGGATACTGGCCGGTATTTCCTTCCAGACGGATGAGATGAACAGCCTGCATGGCTTCGGGAAGGGGGCCGCGAGCAGTTTGGTGCATTATGTGCCGTGGACAGGGAAAGCCTACGACCCTGTCAGGAACATCCAACTGAAAGACTATGTGTCCGACCGGGAGAAAAGCGCCTTGGTAAGCCTTTACGGGCGCATTTCCTATAATTACAAGGGGCGCTATATGGTGGAGGCGGCTTTCCGCCGTGACGGCTCGTCGCGTTTCGGCCGTGATGTCCGGTGGGGTGACTTCCCCTCCGTGGCTGTCGGGTATAATTTTGTCCGGGAACCTTTTATGGAGGGTGTGCGGGGTGTTTTACCGGTAGGCAAGCTGCGCCTTTCATACGGGCGTACCGGCCGCCAGTTCGAGGATCCCTACCTTGCCCTTGGCGTGGTAGTCCCTGCGGGGCTAACTTTCCAGGGAGGGCAGGCTATGGCTTACACCTCTTTCCCGAATCCGGTGCTGACATGGGAGAAAACCGACCAATACGATGCGGGGATCGACTTGGGGTTTGCCGGTAACAGGGTGACGCTCACCGCCGACTATTACTACCGTTACACCCACGGCCTGCTTTATCCGGTGCGCATACCCGGGAATTACAGCGGGGTGTCGGTACAGTACCGGAATGCCTTTGCCGTTTCAAACCAGGGGGTAGAACTGGAGGTGAAGGCCGATTTGCTCCGGGAAGGCAAGGTGCAATGGACTGTGGCGTTTAATATTGCCCGCAACTGGAACCGGCTTGAAAAGTCCCAAAAGCAACGGGATTTCCTGAACCCTTACTATCCCGACAATATCAGTGTGGCCGGACGTCCGCTTAACGGTATTTACGTGTTCAGGGATAACGGCATCTACCAGTCGCAGGATGAAGTACCTTGGTATTATATGGACGGCCGCCGGATGTGGTTCGGCAGTACGAACCTGTTTTACCGTCCCGGCGACCGCCGTATCGCCGATGCCGACGGTAATGGGGTGATGGGCGTGCTGCCGCCCAACCAGGACGACCGGGTGTATGCCGGGTCGCCGATCCCGCTGGCTTCGGGAGGCATACAGACTACGCTGAAATGGAAGGGTTTCGACCTGAACCTTTCGCTTCCGTATGTGATCGGGCGCCATGTGCTTTATGCGGGGGCTTCGCTTGCAACCGACCCGAACGCGCCCTCCCCTGTTTATGCCGACCTCGGGCGCGTGACGTTCTGGAAGCATCCGGGTGACCGTGCCGATTATCCGGCCAACCGTATGGACCGCGGGTTGAACAATTTCGCGGTAAACCTGCTTTCCAATGTGTACAGGGTAAGCTATATCAAGCTGAAACAGGCCTCCCTGGGGTATACGCTGCCTGAAAGCCTTTCCCGGCGCCTCGGCTTCGGGGCGCGGGTGTATGTGTCGGGGGAGAACCTCTTTACCCTTACCAACTATCCGGGTCCTGACCCGGAGAGCATCGATCCCGTGTCGGGGGTAGATAATTTCAACAATTACCCGCTGGCTCGGAAAGTGACATTCGGTTTAACCTTAAATTTTTGACTTTATGAAAAGACTGATTAATATATTGGGCCTGCCGGTTTTTATGTTGGTGTGTTTGCTGCCGGCAGGGTGCGATGATTTTTGTGACGGATTACTCTCGCAGGAGCCGGAGACGATGGTTTCCGATGTGAATTTCTGGCGTACGGAGGATGATGTCGCTGCCATGACAGCACAGTTGCATGCCCGCCTGCGCAACTGTTTCAGGCGGGTGGAAGCCCGCGCTTACCGCGACCGCGGTCTGCCTTTTGATTTTAAAGGTTACCTGTGGGCCAATATATCGCGCAATGAACTTGAAAAATCGTGGACGCTGACGTCCTCGGTGCTCGACTGGCGGAACGAATACGGCGTCATAGCGGTAGCAAACCAGATTATCGACAATATCCACCGTGCGGGGCTTCCCGCTGACCGGCGGGATTATTATCTCGGGCAGGCTTATGTGGTGAGGGCATGGATGTATTTTTATATTCTCCGGACTTGGGGGGATGCGCCGCTGGTGCTGAAATCCTTTGACAAGGAAGCCCATGGCCGTGCCCCTTGGAGGGAAATCGCCGGTAAGGTGATGTCTGATTTGCGTGAGGCAGCTGTTATGCTTCCCCCTGCGGGTGAGTTGAAAGACAAGGGCGGGGCGAAGGTTATGAGCAAGCAGGTTGCCAGCCGTGGTACGGCATGGGCTTTATTGGTTCATGTGTGTGCCTGGACGGCTGCTTTGAACGATGAGCCTGAACTGCGGAGGGAGGCGCTGCGTGCCGCTGATGAGGTGATCGGCGGTGGCGAGTATGCATTGGTAGGAAGCCCGGCAGAGGTGTGCAGTACGGTTTTGCAGGGTAACAGCCAGGAAGGGATTTTCGAACTGGATTTTTACGATATAGAAGGGGAGGAGAACCTTGCGGGATCGACGCTGGCTTTGTTTTGCGAGACCTGGCCTGTTGTGCCGATCTATACGTCTGCGACTCCCCGGATGAATCTGCGGCTGAGCTTTGAGGCGGTCGACCGGCTTTATCCCGATGCGGTCGACCTCCGGAGGAAAGAATATTTTTATGAGCTGGACAGCACGCGTGATTTCCCTGAGGCGGTAAGCCAGAATTCCGCCTATATATGGAAATTCCGCCGCCTGAAATTCCATGAGAGCGGTTGGCTGGCGGGGTTGCCGCGTATCCTTGACCAGAACGAGATATTGGTGCGTTTGCCGGATATCCTGCTGTTGCGGGCTGAGCTGCGGGAGTTGGAAGGTGACATTGCCGGTGCTATAGCCGACCTGAACACGGTACGCAAGCGTGCGGGGGCGCGGCCCTATTCCCCGGCAGAGGGAAGTCTGAAGAGGGCTATTTTTATGGAGCGTTTGAGGGAATTGTTCTGTGAAGGCATACAAACCTATTTTTTCGACGCCCTCCGTACCGGTTATTATAAAGAGGTGCTGGATGGCCGTTTCCGTACGGTTGCCGACCGTGATGCCCTGTACCTGCCTGTAGGCGTCAATGCTTTTTATTTCAATCCTGTGATGACACAGAATGCTTATTGGGCGAGGAACGGCTTTGCCATTTAATGCCGGTGGACGGTTTAAAGTATCATTTAATAAACACAGAATTATGGAAAAATATATATATTATCTGGTAATGATTTTTTCGGTTTGTGCCTGTACGGACGGGTATGTGGCCGATGGTGGGTTGGCCGATGGCAACCACGATTGCAGTGTGTGGGAATATATGAGGCGCGACCGCGGCAACTGGGATTCATTGGTGGTGGCTGTGGAACATGCCGGGTTGGAGGGGCTGTTCGACGGCAGTGACCCGGAATACAGGGAAATAACGGTTTTCGGGCCTGTAAATTACAGTGTGATGAATTTGCTGTTCAACAGCGGTGGCAGGTATAATTGTGTGCGTGATATCCCTGTCGATGCCTGCCGGCGCATGGTGATGTCGCATGTGTTGCCGGGGAAGCACCTGAAGGAGAGTTTCGGCTATGAAGTGAAGGGGACGCTGGAGGGCGGCACAGTAGTCGGGAACTTACTCGGCGGCAAGCTGCGTGTTTACCGCATCCGCACCCCCTACCTGGATGTCCCTGATATCGGCCCGGAAGGTTTGGGAGTGCATGCTTTGGGCAGCGGTTTTATGACGAAAGTTGCTTCGGCCGATATCCGGTGTACGAACGGCGTGGTCCATTCGCTTAGCAATACCTACAAATGGACGGAATGGTGATATCAGGCCACATACGGATAATTTTTATTAAAAAACAAAGCTTATGAAAAACATACGGATATTATTATTGTTATTGCCCCTTTTATTGTTTTGGGGATGTGAAGACCGGGAAGGTTACCTGGACGCCCTGCATGCCCGTTATATCCCTGACAGTATGACGGTGAAAAGCGTGCTTCGGCCGGAGGAAAATGCCGACGATGCGCGGCGGGTAAAATTCCGGATCCCGTGGCAATCTCCGGTATTGCAGGGAGTGGAAGGGACTAATCCGCGGTCATACCGGATATACATGGTGGAGAAGGAAAGCGGCAAAGCCGGGGAGGCTATCGCACAGCAATTCCGTTTGGGGGTAAGCGGCATTATCGAGTTGGCCTGGGACCACACCGTCCCGCCCGGTTGCTACCGGATCGGCCTTGAAATTTCGAACGCGGGCGGTAAAAACAAGTACTGTTTCCCCGGGATATTTACTGTCATAGTAGAACCCTGAACCTCCCCGATAACGGAAACATCATCCGGCATCCCGATACAATTTCTCATACACACACCGCCGGATGACCGTTTCCTTTTTTAGTCAGCTATTTTAGGCTGAAGAGGCCTGCCGAATCCGGCAGGCCTCTGTTTAGTTGTGTTTATTCGGAAAGATTCACCAGCAATAATAATCCACTAACGTTAATTTATTGTCTGAAAAATTAAAGATCCAATATGGGAACTCTTCAATATAAGGTAATTCTTCGCCTGTTTTATAATTAAATTGTTTCTTTTTTGGAGTTATAGTGAAAATATTATTGGGATTACAACCATAAACAAAGAAATAGTAATTATTTAAAACAAAATACCCCATTGCATTTTCATCAATATATGGTTTCTCATCGGCTTCCATGCCTATTTCATAAATACATTCGTCATTCTTTTTTTCAATTTTCATTATGAAATAACGATATGTCATATCTTTAATTTTGGGGCATTTTTTCTCAAATACTAAAGAGTCGAATGTTGATAAAAAAGAACTATCTTTAATTATCAACTCATTAATAGTATATGAAAAATGTTGTTCCGGTATAATTAAGCTCTGTGATTGAGCTATAAAAATAAAATTTATGAAAAAAAAGGCCAGATATAAATTTAAATGTTTCATAAATGTTTGTATTAAAAAGGTATTTTCTTTTTTGTAGGTACGTGATATATATTGTAAGAGGGGATTGGCATGCCTTTTGATTTCAAATAGTTGTTTATACTCTCTTTAAAGCCTAAATCTCCTTTTGGTTTTGGCTTATAATTACCACTTGGAGTTTTCCCCCGTGGATGACTATGATTTAATTCCCGGATTGTATATCCATGTAAAAGTTGTTTTTTAAGTAATTCTGTCATTCCGGGTTCTTTTGCCCTAATATGTCCGGTTGTAACAAAATTCAATCCTTTATTTCCTGCAATACCGGTCATTGCTTGGCTGATTTCCACATCGGTCGTACTGCCTGTGACATTATCAGTAGCACTTTACCCCCGTCCCTGGGTGCTTATTAAAAAGATTCCCGATACCAATTGGTATCTATTTTTTTATATGTTTTGGTTTTTTCCTTGAATATCTTAATGTCTGCGGGGTTGTCAGTATACGTAAAAGCAGAATAATGATCCAAAAAACCTCGGTCGATGTAAAACCTGATTGTGAATTTTCCGTCTTCGGTTTTATAAATGACAATCTCATTTCCTCCGTTTGAAATAGGAGGAATATTCCATCGTTTTAGCTTACAGATATTTTTGTTATATGATGAATTTGGCTGTAGCTGATTTGTTTTTACTAATGCAACGATTTTATTTCTTGTACTTTTTCGCAAATTCCAATCTATTTTTTCGATGAGGATGTGCCTGAAAAATAACGATAAACTTCCGATTACAATTGTCGATATAAGTCCGGCTTTTTGTATGCCGGTTATAAGCTTTTTTTTCATTAAAACAAAGGTTAGCCCAAAGGTTAATGCTGCACCTATAAGTATATAAGGAATGAAGAAAAGGCTGGTTAAGCCGGAGGTATAGTAATAAATTAACGGAGCCTGAAAGATTGCCATTAATAATACGATACCAATTAATATATTGTATCTGTATTTTCTCATAGATTTAAAGATAGTAGTGGTGCGATAAAAATCTAACCACTGTTGTTAAAATATTAATTTATAAACAAATACGATCGTTCTTTGATTTTTTGATTTGAAAGTGATTTATTAGTCTTGTAGTTTCAATACATCAAGATTATGAATCAGGGTAAATATGTATTCTCCCAAATCATCGAGTTTATATCACATTACCAATTTGACAAGTTTGTAAAACAATATAAAGGGGATTGGCATGTCAAGAATCTAAATAGTTATAATCACCTTCTTTATCTGCTTTTCGGGCAGCTGACAGGATGTGATTCGCTCAGAGATATCTGCCTTTGTTTGGTAGCACTTTATCCCCGTCCCCGTGTGCTTTTGGAATAACATTTCATTTGCATAGCTATTTTGTATAGTTGATAGAAATAACTATCCATCCCTTTTGACGTTTCTCTAATCCATAAGTTATCATTTTAATATTCGCTTTTTTATCTTTTGCTTTGAAATAAACTTGTGCATTGTTGCCTTTGATCGTTTCTTCTATATCATAATTTCCATATCCAAAAGCGTTTGAATTTTTTTTCCCCTTACCGAGGTTATAATGAAATTTAATCATTTTTATCCAATCCTCTTTGGGATTTTTTGAGCCTAATTTTGAATATACCTGTTCTACATCTATATATTGCATCGCGTCATCTAAATGCATAGATTGTTCTGCATCTATCAGTTTTACAACAGTAACAAAAGGCGTTTCCAATTTTATCGTTTTACTGACAGAGCATGAACTCATAGATAATATTAAGAAACAAAACAGGGATGAGGTAATTTTATTTTCCATAATATTGTAAATAAGGTTTGGCGACAACAGATTTTGGACCTTTTATATTCTTAGCACCAGGTAATGTCATTACTGCATTATAAAGATTATTCGGTGCTGTAATTCTTGTATTATGATACATCACATTTAGTGGAAAAGGAACTTTTACATATTGGCTTGCATCCAAAGTTGAAAAAACAGTTTTTAGAGAACTTTCCGCAAATGTTGAGCAATTGAAATTACTTGCATTATATGCTTTATCTGAATTAGCTGTTCTGGACGTATAACCTTGAATTTTTAAATCTTGATCATAGGTTGTATTAATTTGAACAATCCCATCGGCTGCCCGTCCTTCTGCACTGACATTCCCATTCCTCGATCCTGTAGGATCTTTCGTTTTTAAGTCTTCTAAATTGTCGATTATTATTCCTTTTGAATAATCAGGTTTTACATTACTTTGTAGTTCTGTTTTCCCTATTGGACTATTGGGCCATAAATCATAATACGTCATAGTTCCGTCTTTAACCATTTCATAAGTAGTGTTTCCTTTACTATCTAAAATAATATTTCCTTTTCTATCTCTGGCTTCTTGTCGTTTATAATTATCTATTGCAATACCTGCGTGGCCTGTTTCGTTATTTTTCGAAAACCAAATTAACAAATAACTATCTCTGCCATCGGGGTCAATAACATTTGTCGGGTTGTTCCAGCAATAGTTGTACGGACTCAAATCATAATATTTTTCACTTAGGGGATCAACGGAGAGCCATCTTGCCTTTTCTTTGGTGTCGAGTTGTTTTTGGGTGAGGATTTTGCCGTTTTTATCGAATAAGGTTGCAATCCCCGTTTGTGTATCCAGTTCCAGTTTTGTTAAAGAACTTGTTTTATCTTTGTTTGTGATATTGAGTTTGTACTCTCTTTTCCTTTCGTATTCGGTCGTTAAGAGTATGCCGTCACTTCCAAAGATAGAATAAGGATTTTGATTTTGCAAAGTTGTATTATACAATTTGTTTTCGGTGAATGTAATTTCGGAAGATTTATTTTTCCGAATGATTGTAAACAGGCAACAACAAATGCCGATTGTTATAAGTCCCATGTAGATTTTTGTTTTCATTGCATTACGGTTTTAATTTATAGTTTACTGTCAGTATTGTTTTGTGTGCGTTGCTTGTTTTTTTCAGCTTCCATATCGTTCAGCCATTTTGAGTATTGTTGTTCGGTCATTTCGCGATATCCGAGGGCTTCTATCTTTTTCTGTGTCACTTTAAATTCTTTGTGGTTTGCCCTTAAAAATTCATCTGTTTTTTCCCCGTTTTTTTTGATATACTCCAAACCGATCGTACGGAGTGCATTGTGTTTTTCCATAAGGGCGGGTAGGTTGTGGGGGTAGTACTGAAGTGATTTATTATAGCATTGTAGTACAAACGGAGTGTATCCGTATAAATTTTCATATCCGTTGCCCAGTTCATACAAAAGGAATGCTATGTTTTGTTTTTCACTCATGGCATCCATATAGATTTTATTTCGTATGGCTTCTGCGGAAATGTTCATGGAGGAGATGATGTAGGGATCGGATGCGAAATGGCCATTTGTCAGCTCAATGTTTACCCATCTGTTGTTTTCTCCCGGATGTTTTATGTAAAGGTGGTTCGGGGCTTGTGCCAGATAGGCCTCGGAGCCGATTTCATCGGCAAGAATTTTATAGAATATGGGCAAAGACCGGCATTGTCCCGTATGGGTTTGCATGAGTTTTGTAATGAATATTTTAGTATAGTCTTCCCGGCCGGTAAAATCTTCAAAATCGTAGGTGTAGGGTTTGTTCCCGTTCATCCAATTTGGTTTTGTGAAAAACTCAAACAGGGCATAGTTTCCGGCTGTCCGGTATTGGCCGATACCTTTTTGACGGATAAATCTTTTTAAGTTATCTGCATGTTTTGTTATCTCGGTACAAAATTTTTGGTAATCCGGTTTTCCGTTTAAATAGGCCCATTCCAGGAGAAATACGGCTCTTTTGAAACTGACAGGTGATTTTTCTTCAATCATCCCCAATATCTCATTGTAACTGATTTTATATAATGAATCCTGTGAAACAGGAATCGTGTCGGCCTTTGGCATTTTTCCGTAACCGATTGTGTTTTGTTTTTTGCTGTTTTTACAAGATATCATAAAACAGGAGAGGTTTATGATCAGAATCAGAAACAGGTATCGATGTGAAGATTTCATAGGTATTGTTTTTAAGGTTTTGCTGTTTTCTTTTAAAGGTAGCGGCGATTTTTTTATTATACAAAATAAAAACCTTATCACTGCTATTGTAATGCGTTGATAATCAATCGCTGTTTTTGTAAAAACCTTATCATCGTAAAATCACTCTGTTTTTGCCCTGAATAAGAAACGGAAAGACGGGGATAAACGGAAAGATTGTAAATACGGATGGTAAGAACAAGCGTTGTTTTTCGGTGTATATTCGTGGGCGGGAGCAGAAAGGCGAGTAATTGGTTTATTTCAGTAAATTACGGGATGTCCGGGGAATGTGAACGCCGGAATTGTGAGGTAAACCGAAAGGCAGAAAGCCGTTATCAGGTAAGTAAGGTGGTTCTTTGGGTTATTGATGCCGAATCCGGAAAATGGATGTATCAATTGGAGTTCTATATAAAGCGGGAATGTTTACCGGAAATCTAGGTAAGTGCTGTTTTCAGAAAATAGCACTTTAGCCTCGTCCCCGTGATTAAAGAATCGGGGTGGTTGGGTCGGGGATTGACGGGGAGCTTGATACTATTCTACTTGCAGGTATTCAATGGGTTGTTGCCGGGTTTTGTCCAGAGGAAACGATTGGTAGCGAACTGTGTTGAAATCGATATTTTTCAGGTCGATGCAGCGGATGGTTGAGTTGTAGGCTGTTTTGTAATATATTTTACGGTTGGTGAGATCGATGGCGGAGGTCCATTGGGTGGCACTTGGGAGGTCGGGGGATTCGCCAACGGGATGTTCTATACCGATAGGGATGTCGAAATTATTGAGGATGTGGAAGCATTGGAGGACAGTTTCAAAGCCGGTAGGCTGCTGGGGGGCTGTTGCTTTATAAAAACTGATCCGGACGAAACGGGAAGGCGGGGTCACATCTCCGGGCAATCCTAAAAATCCTGATCCAGCCCCTAAAGCAGTCAGAGTGAGGTTGCTTAAAGTGTGTGGGGCAACACCTCCCGGAAAAAGGTTTATGTAATTGTTCAGGTTGGTGAGGTGCCATTCGAATCCGGGGGAGTTGGTTAATACTCCTACGGGGTTATCGTAAAAATGAGGAATGCCGTCTACAATTTCCAGTACCGCCTGTTTGCCGGTTGAATCGCCTATGCGCCAGTGGACGGTGGAAGTGGAGCCGGGCTCGTCTATGCCGATAATCCGGATGGAGTGAAGGGCTGTTTTAACTTCGTCGACAGAAGAGAATTGTGCAAGCATCCAGGTTACCAGTTGCAGGTCGTTTACAGTACGGAGGTTTTCTGCCGGGTCGTAGGCTGAGTAGCTTCCGTAGCGGGGGAAATAGAAAAGGCCCGCAGAAAGCCCTGCTTCATTGAGCCCTTCTGCAATGAATTCTTTTTGTATGATGGCCAGGCCGGCTACGCCGTATTTCGTTTGGAAGGTTGCTCCGTTGAGTCCTGTCGGGGTATAGGTTTTTATTTGTCTGCCTCTGGGGATAATGACGTATTCGCTGGGTAGGTAGCTTTCTCCCCACTCGATGGTGCGGGCCTGGATATAAGCCCCGTCTTTGGCTTGCAGGGAAAGCCCGGTGCAGGCCTGTAGTGAAAAATGAATGCTCAGTAAGAAAGTGAGCAGGCTGAGGGTTAAGTATCTCATAAATGATAGGTTTAAAGTTAGGTGAAATCTGCGACGGTTGGGTTGTGGATGGTCAGGCCACCGTCTGCTATGAGGGTTTGACCTGTGAGGTATTTTGCATCTTCTGAGGCTAAAAAGGCTACAACAGAGGCGATGTCTTGTGGTTGGCCAAGGTAAGGAAGGGCGTTGTGTCGGGCAAATATTTTCCGGGTTTCTTCCGGGAGATTGCTTAGTGCTGCGGGGGTCAGTACCAGACCGGGGGCAACGGCATTACAGCGGATGTTGTGTTTTCCCATTTGGGTGGCCGTGTAGCGGGTTAAGTTGATGATCCCTGCTTTGGCAGCTCCGTAGTAAGTGCCTCTGAAATCTCCAGTGATCCCTCCGATAGAGGCTATATTCACGATATTTCCTCCTTTTTGCCGGATCATTGCCGGGATGACGAGCTGGCTTAAATAGATTGCACAACGTAGATTGATATGGAAAGCCTGATCAAAATAACTGATGTCCAGGTTTTCGATATTTTTATCTTTTTGCAGATCAGTGCCTCCGACATTGTTGACCAGAACGTCTATCCTTTGGTATTTTTCAAGTGTCAGTTCGGTCAGTGTCCGGCAGCTTTCGAGATTTTCGGCAGAGAAATAAACCGGGTAAACTTCGTTTTTTTCTGTTTTTAAGTCCTGTGCCAGAAGTGCTGTTTTTTCTTTTGCAAAATCTGCCATTACAACTGTTCCGCCTTCAGACACGATGCGCCGTGTGGTAGCTTCTCCTATTCCGGAAGCTGCCCCGGTGACGATCACAACTTTATCTTTAAATCTGTTCATTTCAATCTCTTGTTTTCTTTTATAACGATTGTGAGGGAAAATGGTTGGCAGGGTGTGTTGTGATTATTTTTAAAGCCCTCTGGAACTGCTTTCCGTGCTATAAAAGCCTGTTGTATTGTGTTATTTAGTTCTATGTATGTGGAAAATTGAAACCAGAACGCCGAAGGATAAATGAATCAAAATCTCATTCATAAACTGAATAGCACTTTACCCCCGTCCCCGGGTGCTTATTGAATCCTGGATTATGGATGTATTTAATTCAAGTCCTTTCTTCCAGTCTGATTCTGTGCTATCAAAAAAAATGGGGGTAATTTTTAATGATTTTAGTTCTTTTGTGTTAGTTGGAGATATTTTGATAATATTAAAACTTCTTTGACGGTCGTTTGTTGGCGCATATCCGCCGGTTGTATTGGTACAAATAGAAGTTATATGACGTATTTCTGAGTATCCTTGATAATTTAAACAAGAAAAAGATAAATTGAAAAAATTGGAAAAATGTGAATGTCCGGTAAGTATCAAGTTGCATTTGTATTTTGTAAGTAAGTTAATAATCAATCCTGCATTAATTAATCCTTCATTGGTATCTAAATTGTTGAGGGAAAAATTAGGAAAAATATTATGATGAAAAATAGCTATTCTTAATTCATTAGGCAGTGGTTCTGCTTTTGCCCAATTGCTATTCTCAATATATTGTATGACATCATGGCTTATCATCCCAATACCTTTGTTGTGAGGATCTAAAAATACTGAATTTAGTCCCAATATTTTTATTTTACCTTGATTGAATTCTTGAGTAAAACAAAATGAATCCAAAGTAGACTGGTTAAAATTTAATTTAGTGTAGCCCACTAATTGATGAATAAAGTTTAAAGAATTATCAAATACTTTTTTATAAAATTCCTCAAGATATTTACCTGGAATCTGAGAGGTTTCTCCTTTTGAAAAATTGTTCCAATATGCATCATGATTGCCAGGTACTATTAAAAGTTTATCAAAATCATTTGTAGTATTCTTGACTATTTCCCTAAGAATTTCAGCGCAACCTGATAAATCTTTTTCTGGCATTTTACTCGCATAATCACCTGAAAATACGATAAAATCTATTGGGGATGAATTATTTTCTTTTTTTAGGAAATTTATAAGAGTGGAAAATAATTTTTTTTGTTGATTAGCTTGTATCTCGTTTAAGGTAGAATCATAATGAAAATCGCTTAAATGCAAAATTGTCAGAGGTTTGAATTGTGATATTGTGACAATATCTTTGATAAAATCCTCATCTCCTTTACTTGCTTTATCGTAAATGCCTATTAAATTGTTTTTGTATTGTTTTTTGATGGTTCTAAGATCATTTTCATATGGTTTTCTTTGGCTGGTATATATAACAAATGGAACACCTTTAAGAGAAAGACTTTCAATTAAATCTGTGTATCTCTGTTCGTCTGGATCAGTAATGTTTTTAAATTGTAGATCAATTATTATCAAGTCATAATGTTTGTTGTTATCTGTATTATTATTGCTTTTATCATTACTCCTGATAATGGCAGATAAACCTATTCCAATATTAGATATTGTTTTTATTTTTATATCTGGGTTTCCTCTTTCCAGTTCATTTTTAATTATGTTTAGAGATTTATATGATGCAGATGTTGAAACCCAATCGTCATCAATCCATAAAATATTGAATTCATTCATATCTCCAGTCGATTATAGTATTAATATTTAGTTTTTCGATAATTTTATTATGAATTGCATAAAGATCATTCTCTGTTTTTGTTTGGTTACAGATATCCACAAAGAACCATTTTGCATTTAAAGAGTTTACGATTTCGATTATAAAATCTGCAAATGCCAAAGCATTAATTTTTGTATTTCCTATCTTATTTTGAAAGACATACCAAGTCCAGAGCCCATCAAGTAAAATTGCACAATTGGGACAAAATTCGTATATCTGTTTTTTTATATTATGAATATCTTCTTCCAAGTTGAAAGATAACTCTATTGTGGTCCACTTTTGGCTTCTCCTTTTTCTGTGTGATATAATTGTATTGGTATAAATTTTAAATTGTGGTAGAGTTGCAATATAAAATAGTTTATTAAAGTTTTCCATCTTTTGCTCTACAAAAACTGATTTTCCACAATTTCGTGGTCCAATGTGAAATTCAATATTCATTATTATTATATAGAGTTTGTTAAAGGAATTGTTAACGTTTTCTTTTCATCATCACCTTCGAGTAGCCATGGAGCTTTTTGGGTGTAAATATCTAAGAATTGTTTTAGATTTTTTAAACCGTTTCCACCATTAGTTGGATCCTTAAGACTTTTCACTTTTTTATTTGTATTAAGAGAGTTGATTACTTCTTTAAAATTGTAAAACTCTCTTGTATTGTCACTATATATTAAATATGTTTTATTATGGTTTTGAGTACAACTTATTTTAATATCAATAGGGGCAATTTGATTTCGTTTACCAACTTCTTTCGAATTTTCGATTAAATTCCTTATTAATTGAACTGTTAAAGTGGAATGAAACTTTGCTATAATTGTTTTTCCCCGAGTGAAGGTAACATTAATATGTTTAGGAATGGTCCCTCTGATTAAAGTAATATAATTATTAATTATCTCATTGAGATCCGTGATTTCGGCTGGTTGATTTAATTTTTCAAAATTGATATTTAAACTTTCATCAATGATGAGATTAATGTTTTTAATTTCTGATTTAGCATCATTTAAATTTTCAATTAAATCGGCTGTAGGTATAAAATTATGGATATTCCCGTTTTTAGAAAAATTTTTAACAAATAGTTCAATGTTGTTAATTGATCTTTCAATATTATTTGTTGCATTGCTGAGATCATGCATTATAATTTGTTTTTGTTCCAATACAATTTCATTAAAAAAAGACATTCGTAATGATTGTATTCTACTGATACTATCCATATAATTGTTCAAGACATTAATTAGTTTGGCGTAATCTAGTAATAACGAGGATTTTATGTTCTTTATTTCTTGAGTGGTTAAAGCGACAAATTCTTTCGCAAAAGGAGATTTTTTCCCCTTTTGAATATAAGAATCAATATGTTCTTTATCTGTATTTAATGCTTCTGTGAGAAAGGAAATATATTCATAAAGTTTTTGATAATATTTTAATGCTTCATCCCAATTACTTAATTTAACATGGGATTCTGCTAGTTCCTGTAGTATATTTGAATATATTTTATTGATGATGGTTTTTTTATTTTCGGAAAATAATGATAAACCTTTTTGCAAAGAATTTATTGCATTTAATGTTTTAGTTTCTTCTGTTTCACCTTTACTCCAATAAGACTTTTCAAGATAGGCTAAAGCCATATGTTTTTTATCTTTATAAATTTGCGCTTCTTCAATACAATTATTAAGTATGAATTCAGCATCATCGTCTTTTAATCTATTTATTTTATATTTTAACCACTTATTTTTAGAGTAATCTATATTTTTATCAACTTTACGTAATAAAGATATAAAAATGATTTTTCGAATATATTCTGCTTTAGGGTTTTGATTTAGTCCGCTAAGGAGTTCCTCATAATTTTCTAAATTTTTTTTTAATTTTCTAATTTTTTTATTATTGATAGAATCAATAATGTCCAATTCTAATGATCTGAATGAAATTCTTTGATAACTTAGAGGATGGATTGATTTCTTTGAATTTAATAAATTATTGTATATTTCTATACTTTGTTTTGGATTAATTTTTCTAATTTCCTTAGCATAGGTGTCTAAACATATTTGGACCCAACGCTGCTTGAGGTCTGGAGGATCCGACAGTCGTGAGAAACTGATTTGACTATATTCAATGCATAGTCCATCACGTTGTAAATAATCAGAATCTAATTTAGATTGCAGTGCAAATGTATATGAAGTTTTTGCTAATTTTTGAGAGATTCTTAAAACTTCTCGAAAACATTTATTAGCTTCTTCAAATTTGCTTTGTCCTTTTAGATATTTTACTAAGCCTTTGTAGTAATTGAACCTGTCTTCGTTATTTTTTATTTTTTGTATTTTTACGTCAAATAATTCAAAAAGTCCATAGAAACCATAATAATTAATGGCATTAAGGGCCTGAGTAATTTGGTTTATGTTTAGTTTATGCCCAATAAGATAACTACCAATAATTATTACAAGCCAATCTAAAGGAATCACTTCGGTATTTTCTGACATACCATAGGTGGATAAATTTAATCTTTCTTTTAATATATTAGGTTTAGGAATTTCTATTTTTGACCAATCAATATCTTTTCTCAGAGAAGTTTGAAATTCATTAATTTCTATTGTCAATTTGTTACTGTGCTGAAAATCGATAAGTTTCTCTTTGATTACAGCAAGTAAATGATTAAATTCATTCATAATACGAAATATTGTGATTATGATAAATTAAAATCCTTTTGGCTAATTTGTTTGCTATGATGTAACATCCATATTTCTCTTGTTTTGTACAGAAGTAATGCATATAATTTATCTTCATTTAATTGTTCTTCAGGTATTGGAAGATGATGATTTTCATATAATTTATATGTTTCTAAAGATTTTATGGGATTTTGCTTATCAGAAAATATTATACAATTATTATCTATAGTGTAAATGTTAGATAAATGATTAAATCTGCAATTAATTAAATTTGGAGAAAACATGGGTTTACTAATATGAGTTTTTCCATTGCCTATAAGTAATTGAGGGGTACAATTGTTATTGTGATAGTTAATAATCCATAATTTAGAGTGATTATATAAAAGTAATAGATTGAGTCTGAAACTAGATATGTGAGGTGTAATATTTTGAGAATCAATATAAAATGATTTTATGCCAACTATTTTTTCGGGTAACTTTATTTTTTGAATTTCAGTGTATTTCTTTTTTATTTCTTTATATTCTAATATATGTAATGTGTTGGTTTGGCTATCATAAAGTGCTAATGTTGGTATGTCTAAGTTTTTGATGACACAAAATGAATCTGGTGAGTATTTTTGTTTTGTCAAATCATTTAATTTATTACTAATGACAAAATTCTTTTTAGAGCTTCTATAATTGCCAATATATATATCTTTTGATTCCTTTAAAAAAAAGTATATAATAGATTCATATTCATTTATAGTAAATATACCTAATTCTGCATTTTCAATGTTTAAACTTTTATGAGGTAACTTGATCTCTTGGACATCTATTTTCTCTCCAAAGCCATTGATTGTTAGGTAAATGTTAAGAAAATAGTATTCGTTTTTTGCTTTAGCTAAAGCAAATAAGTGTCTTTTCGTACTTACTATTTGCAAAATAGAATATTCTAATTTATATTCTTCGTATGTATCATTTCGAAATTTTTCTTTAGCAATCTCTACAAATGATTTTACAGAATTGGCTTTATTTTTAGATGCGTCAGGGAAATATTGTGAATAGATTGTGTTTGATATATTATTTTTTAAAAAATATACACGTTCGTTATAAAGTACATAAGATAGTGTTGATATTTTCTCTGTAATTGCTAATTCTGAAATAGGAACCCAATAATTATTAATTGAATCCTCTTCAGATTTTTGAATTTGAAAACTATTTGATGAATATGCCAAAGGCCAATATCGATAATTTCCAATGAAATCTTTGTTATTCATGAAAAATATATTTAAAAATGAATTTTTATGTACAATTATATAAAATAATTTGTATAAATAAAAAAATGTAGTAATAAAATTTATTGATTACATTTTATTTATTTAATAGATAAAATCATATTTGAATTTAGATAAGAATTACATATAGTTACTTAAAGGATGTTGATTCAGAAATTATAGATTGTTGAAAACACATGTAACATAAGGAGGGAGTATATTTGTGTTATTAGATGAAAAGGTATGTGGATACGGAATTATTGAAAGTTCCGGTTTTCTTGTGCCTGTTATTTCTGTATTGTCAGATCAGGTAACAATTGTTTATTCCAAATCCCATTCGATACCGTAGCTTGTATTTTCTTCGAATTTGTTATCCATTTCTGATATTAGTGTATTTTTATTATGATGTTTTATTAACCTCGGAAGCAAAATGATGTTTTTAATAATGTGTTTTGTTTTTTATCCATTGGGTGTAGGGCGGCTTTTATTTGTTGTTAAATCCGGTTTCTTTGTTTTAAGCTTAAAGTTTGGTTTGTTGTAATTTATGATATTCAGTAGGGGAGCGGGGGGTAGTTTTTGTGGCTTATTTATTATTTTTGTGAATCGGAATGTTTCTATTTGAGAAGATTATGGACGGATTTGTTGATTTTTTATCGGAAAATGCGGTTTGGCTTGTACCTGTTACGGTTGCCGTTATCAGTGGTATATTCGGGGTTGTAAAATTCCGGATGGGCAAAAGGAGGACGGTCAGCCAGAAAGCAAAGACGGGAGACCGGAGTCATATTATTCAAATCGGAGGCGATTATCATGCAGACAAAACAAGAAGCTAAGGCCGGAGAAAACGCTACAATTATTCAGGTAAACGGAGATTTTAACCAGGGGCTGACCGGCGAGGATGTCCGTCGGATTTCATCGGAGGTAATAAGGCGGGAACTGGATATACTGGCCAGCGAGGCCCGTCAATTGTTTGAGGAGAGGGTGGAGCAGTTGGCCGGGCGGCTTATTGAGTCCGTGTCGAAAAAGGATCGTTTATTGTTCAGAAGGTTTAACGAGCCTGCTATACAGTTGGCGTTGCACGCTATTTATTGTGAGTATGGGAAAAGTGGCGATGAGACATTGGGAGAGGGGCTTATAGAACTCATGCTTGAAAGGTTGGGAACGACGGAAGGAAACCGGCGGCAATTGAGTCTGGATGAGGCGTTGGTGTTATTGCCGAAATTAACGAAGCCGCAGGTTGATTTTCTGGCTTTTTTTTGTTTTGCAAAAGCTCATAAAAATCTGCCTGCCGATCTGATGGTTAAAGTGATCGATGCGATGGCCGGTGTTATTCCGTCTGTCTCGGGTTTGGATTATAGGGACATGTCCTATCTCCTTTCGGTTGGATGCCTCCACCCTGTTCCCCGTTTCAGGCGGACGATCCCGATAGGAGAAGAGTTGACATATAGCTATAACAGGCTGTATCCGAATGGGATCAGTGCCGGGGTTTTGGATCAATATACGGGAGGTTTTCCCCGTGATCAGGTAAATTTGATGTTCCGGTTTGATGAAACCGTCGGTTTATATTATTTTGTTAAGGGTAGCTATCAGGAGTTGGTGGATGCGGCCCTTGTTCCGGAACGTATTGCAGGGTCAAAGCAAATTCAGGATTTGTACCATCGCTTTACGAAACAGCGGGAAGATGTCGAACGGTATTATATTCAGAGGAATCCCTTGTGGAGAGATATTTTTGAAATGTGGAAAAGATGTTGCCTGTCCCAATATGATCTTTCTTTACCGGCAGATGATATCGCCGGCCCTGCTTTAATGCGGATGCTGAAAGCTGCTCTCTGACTCCGGGAAAATCGCAATGATGGATTTTATGGGTGTGAACGGCAGTGATGGCCCGGTAATATCCGGGCAAAGAAAGGATAAGGGGATGCTGGATGAAGGGGACGGGAGACACGGCGGGATGTTCCCGTCCGCCGTGTTAGTCTGCAGTTAGTTTCCGGTAGCGTACCCGCTTGGGTTCGACATTTCCGGATAATTTGCGTTTGTGTTCTTCGTATTCGGAGTACGAGCCTTCGTAAAAGACGACATCCGAGTCTCCCTCGAATGAAAGGATATGGGTGCATATACGGTCCAGAAACCAACGGTCGTGTGAGACGACGACGGCACATCCGGCGAAGTTTTCCAATCCTTCTTCCAGTGCCCGGAGGGTGTTTACGTCGATATCGTTTGTGGGTTCGTCGAGCAGCAATACATTCGCTTCTGCTTTCAGGGTGAGTGCCAGATGGAGGCGGTTTCTTTCTCCGCCGGATAGTACGCCACACGGCTTTTCCTGATCGGCTCCGGCGAAATTGAATTTAGAAAGGTAAGCACGCGCATTGATTTCTTTGCCTCCGACACGGATAAGTTCCTGTCCGCCGGAAATAACCTGGTAAACGGTTTTTTTCGGATCGATGTCTTTGTGGGTCTGGTCGGCATAGCCGATTCTGACTGTTTCACCTACTTCAAACGTGCCCTTGTCGATGGTTTCCATGCCCATGATCATTTTGAACAGGGTGGTTTTTCCGGCTCCGTTCGGACCGATCACACCTACGATGCCGTTGGGCGGAAGTATGAAATTCAGGTCGTCGAACAACAGTTTGGTGCCGAATGCTTTTGCAACGTGTTGCGCTTCGATCACCTTGTTTCCTAACCGGGGGCCGTTGGGAATAAAAATTTCCAGTTTGGCTTCACGCTCTTTCTGGTCCTCGTTCAGCAACGTTTCGTACGAGTTTAACCGGGCCTTACCCTTGGCTTGCCGGGCTTTGGGAGCCATGTTTATCCATTCCAGTTCGCGTTCCAGTGTTTTACGGCGTTTGCTGGCTTGCTTTTCTTCCTGAGCCATCCGTTTGGTTTTTTGATCCAGCCAGGAGGAGTAATTGCCTTTCCAGGGAATTCCTTCGCCCCGGTCGAGTTCCAGTATCCACCCGGCAACATGATCCAGGAAATACCGGTCGTGCGTGATGCAGATCACCGTGCCTGCGTATTGTTGCAAATGTTGTTCCAGCCAGTCGATGGATTCCGCATCCAGATGGTTGGTCGGTTCGTCGAGCAGCAATACATCCGGTTGCCGGAGTAACAGGCGGCATAGGGCTACCCGGCGCCGCTCTCCTCCGGAAAGGGTATCTACAAGCTGATCTTCGGGCGGACAGCGCAGTGCATCCATGGCACGTTCCAGCCGGCTGTCCAGGTTCCATCCGTCGGCAGCATCGATCTTGTCCTGCAATTCTGCCTGCCGGCTGATGAGGGCATCCATTTTTTCCGGATTATCGAGTACATCCGGGTCGCCGAATTTCTCATTTACTTCTTCAAATTCTTTCAGTGTGTCGACGATGTCTTGTACGCCTTCCTGTACGATTTCCTTGACCGTTTTGCCGGAAGCCAGTTGCGGATCCTGTTCCAGATATCCAACGGAATAACCCGGAGAGAAAACGACTTCTCCCAGGTAATCTTTTTCGATGCCGGCAATGATTTTCAACAGGGTTGATTTACCGGAACCGTTCAATCCGATAATACCGATTTTAGCTCCGTAGAAAAAAGAAAGGTATATGTTCTTTAATACTTGTTTTTGAGGAGGGAATGTTTTGCTGACTCCCACCATGGAAAAGATGATTTTTTTATCGTCTGCCATAATTGATGTATTTTTTATGATTGGTTGACTGCCTTGTCCGGAAGTGCAGGTATGCAAAGATATAATATTTCCGGTGATATTGAGCATTCGCCGGGTTCTGCGTGAAGATACCGGTCGGTTTCCCGGGGCTGGAATTTCTTTTTTTGTTTTGGTTCCGGTTTTTTTGAAGAATTGCCGGGTGATTGTAACCCTATTGTTTTTTTGCCCGTTTTATTTGAATAAATACAAAGAATATGAAGAATGGAGTGATGATGCAATATTTCGAATGGAATATGCCGAATAACGGGAATTTATGGAAGGAACTGAAGGCGGATGCTGCCCATTTGCATGAAATCGGTGTGACTTCTGTTTGGATACCGCCAGCCTATAAGGGGTTGAAGCAGGAAGACGAGGGGTATGGAACGTATGATTTGTACGATTTGGGCGAATTCGACCAGAAGGGAACGGTACGTACGAAGTACGGTACGGTGCAGGAATTGAAAGAGATGATAGCGGAACTTCACCGGTATCAGGTCAGTGTGTATCTGGACGCAGTCATGAACCACAAAGCCGGGGCGGATTATACGGAGAAGTTTCTGGCCCGGGAAGTCAATCCGGAACAGCGGGAGGATGCGGAAAGCGATCCTTACGAGATTGAAGGGTGGACGGGTTTTAATTTCCCGGGACGCGGGGATAAGTATTCGGCTTTCAAATGGCACTGGTATCATTTTTCCGGGGTGGATTGCGACGCATCAACCGGTAAAGAAGGGATATTTCAGGTTGTCGGGGAAGGCAAGGCATGGAACGGAGGAGTGGACGGTGAAAACGGGAATTACGATTTTCTGATGTTCGCCGATCTTGATTTCGATCATCCGGAAGTGGTCGGGGAAATGAAAAACTGGGGTGTTTGGGTATCCCGGGAACTGAATCTGGACGGGATGCGTCTGGATGCCATCAAACATATCAACGACCAGTTTATCAAACATTTTCTGGAAGCGGTAAGGGCAGAACGGGGGGATCGTTTTTATGCCGTGGGTGAATATTGGAAGAATGATAAGGAGTCGCTGGATGAATATCTGGCTCAGGTGGAATACCAGGTCGATTTATTCGATGTACCTCTGCATTACCATATGTTTCAGGCCTCACAAAAGGGACGTGATTTTGATCTGAGTACACTGATCGAAGGTACATTGGTGGCCGATCATCCGGATCTGGCCGTTACTTTTGTGGATAATCATGACTCACAGAAAAACAGTTCACTGGAATCTCAGGTGAAGGATTGGTTTAAGCCGATGGCTTATGGTTTGATATTACTGATGAAAGAGGGGTACCCCTGTATTTTTTACGGGGATTATTACGGGGTGAAAGGCAAGAAATCCCCGCATCGGCTGATTCTTGATATTTTGTTGGATGCCCGCCGTAGATACGCTTTCGGAGAACAACATAATTATTTTGATCATCCGAATACGGTCGGTTTTACACGGACTGGAGACACCGAGCATCCGGGATCCGGTTTGGCTTTGCTCATTTCCAACGGAGAAGACGGGCATAAAACGATGGCTGTCGGCCAACATCATCGGGGCGAGTACTGGTATGAGATCACCGGCAACCGGAAGGAAGAGGTCATGATTGATGAAAAGGGGGAAGGGACATTTCCGGTGTCGGGCGGAAAGCTGGCGGTATGGGTAAAACGGTAATGAATATACAGATAAAAAACAGGGAGTTATGAAGCAGGCAAAAAAGCGGACGGATTGGTGGAAAGAGGTCGTCGTATATCAGATTTATCCCCGGAGTTTTATGGATAGCAACGGGGACGGGATCGGCGATCTCCGGGGAATTATTTCCCGGTTGGGTTATATACGCAGTCTTGGGGTGGATGTTATCTGGCTGAGTCCCATTTATGCTTCTCCGAACGACGATAACGGATATGATATCAGTGATTATCGTGCAATTATGAAGGAGTGCGGGACAATGGAGGATTTTGACGAATTGCTGAGGGAAGTACATAACTGCGGGATGAAGCTGGTGCTTGATCTGGTGGTCAATCATACGAGTGACGAACATCCGTGGTTTGTGGAAGCCCGGAAGTCCCGCGAAAATCCCCATTATGAATATTACCATTGGTGGCCTTTGGAAAAAGGGCGTCCGGCTTATCGTCCCAGTTATTTTGAAGAGAATGCCTGGCGTTATAATCCCCGTACACGTTCCTGGTATTTGCATTATTTTTCCCGGAAGCAGCCTGACCTGAACTGGGAGAATCCCGGGGTTAGGCATGCTATTTACGATATGATGCGTTTCTGGCTGGATAAAGGTATCGACGGTTTCCGGATGGATTCAATTCCGCTGATTGCAAAAGATACGGCATTCCCGCCCATTGATAGGCGGAAGTATCCCGATGTGTTTTCTTATTATGCCCACGGACCGCATTTACACGATTACCTGCATGAAATGTATACGGAAGTGTTGAGCAAATACGATATCATGACTGTCGGGGAAGGTTCGGCATTGGGGTATAGGGATGTTGCCGGCTTTGTCGAACCGGAACGGCAGGAGTTGGATATGCTGTATGGGTTCGGGCCGTCAGAGGTCCGAAATAATACCGTCCCGGATACTCCGGATTCCGGTATACCCTATAGTTTGCTGGCTTTAAAAAAGATGTTCGGGGATTGGGATAAGGCCGTGGGGAACGGTTGGCCTGCGATATATATGGGAAATCACGATCAGCCGCGTATGATTTCCCGTTTCGGGAGCGATTTACCCGAATTCCGGGAGGTGTCGGCCCGGATGCTGATCATTTTTTTACTGACAATGCGGGGAACTCCCTATTGGTATGCCGGGGATGAGATCGGGATGGTGAATGCCGGATTTAATCATATCGGGGACTACAGGGATGTTGCCGTACTGAACCAGTATAAGTCGTTCAGGAAACACCGTAAGGATATGACGGAATTTATGGAACAGCAAAAGCAAATTTCCCGGGATAATGCCCGTACCCCTATGCAATGGGACGATACGCCGAATGCCGGTTTCTCATCTGTAACACCATGGCTGAAGGTCAATGCCGGCTACAGGAAGGTGAATGTTGCGGTGGAGGAAAAAAATCCGGATTCGGTGTTAAATTATTTCCGGAAGATGATTGCTTTCCGGAAAGCAAATCCCGAACTGATTTTTGGTACCTGGAAGCCGGTCGACCGGAAGAACCCCAAGGTGTTCGCCTATATCCGGGACGGAGGAGAACGTAAATTCCTGGTTATATTGAATTTTTCCTGCCGGGAGGCAAGTTGTCGCCCGGGTATCTGTCTGACCAGGGCAGAAGCCCTGCTGGATAATTACAATGACTGTCCTCCCTTGGGCAAAGAGATCCGGCTCCGTCCTTTCGAAGCCTTGGTGCTGATCCTGTAAGTTGCGGTGTCTGTTTATTCGATGTCAGAACGATGTGTTGAATTTATTTGTTTGTAACATAGGGATACAGATATAATGACATTTTATCCGAAAACTGTAAAATGATGTTGAAGATGTTGATTGTTATTATGGGATCATGACAAGCGGATCGGTTTAGTTGTGATTTTGGAAATGAAAAGTTTACTTGTTTTAAATTCAAAAGTTTTGTACTTATATGCTAAACACAACATAAATTTTGTTATTTTCGTTACAGCTTTATGGGTTTTATGAAGATAAGCGGGAATTATGTATAGGTATTGGCATATACTGCGCAAGTACAGGGGCAGCCTGGCGGTTTGTCCTTTGCTGGTGTTGGTTACGGTGTGGTGTGAGACCGTGCAGCCGATGTATATGGCCGAGATTATCGATCAGGGGGTGATGAAACGCGATCTTTCGCTGATTGCGGAGAAGGGTACTTATATGGTGTTGATTTCGTTACTCGGATTGGCTTTCAGTGTGGCGAATGTATGGGTGGCTTCCCGGACCTCGATCGGTTTCGGTACTGATTTGCGGACAGCTTTGTTCGGGAAAATCCAGCAGTTGTCTTTCTTTGATCTGGACCGTTTCGGTACGTCTTCTTTAATTACGCGGCTCACCAATGATATTGCACGGATTCAGCAGGTGGTGCTGATGTCTATGCGGATGATGCTTCGCTCGCCGTTTATGCTGGTGATGGCGGTGTTTTTTGTCATCCGGATCAATGCACAATTGGCGCTTATTCTGGTGGCAGCTATTCCGGTGCTGGGAATCGCCGTTTTTGTGATTCTGAAAAAGGGATTTCCTTATTTCCTGAAGGTACAGCAGAAAATCGATCAACTGAACGGTGTGGTCCGTGAAAATCTGATCAATATCCGGGTGGTAAAATCGTTTGTGCGGGAGGATTTCGAAACCCGGAAGTTTACCCGGAGCAGCGAAGAATTGAAGGATACGGTTGTCCGGGCTTCGGATATTATTGTAACCGTTTTTCCCGTGATGCAATTGGTGATGAATCTGTCAGTGATCGCTATATTGTGGGTTGGGGGATATAAGGTGATGGAGGGAGAGTTGCAGATCGGGGAACTGATTTCATTTGTGAATTATCTGGCGCAGGTGCTGATGTCGCTGATGTTGTTATCGATGTTTATTATGACGACGGCCCGGGCTTCGGCATCGTCCCGGCGGATCAGGGAGGTATTGGATACCACGCCTTCTCTTGCCGATACGCCTGAAGGACTGACAAGCCGGTATAAAATAGAGCAAGGGGATATCAGGTTCGAGCATGTCGGTTTCCGATATGGGGACGGAGAAAATGATGTGTTGAGAGACATCAGTTTTCATATCAGACCTGCGGAGACCATTGCTCTTGTCGGTGCTACCGGATCGGCCAAAAGTTCTATGGTACAGCTGATCCCCCGTTTGTACGACGTGACTGCCGGGGAGATCCGGATTGACGGGATTCCGGTGAAGGCGTATAACCTGCGTGAGCTACACGCCTGTATCGGGATGGTGTTGCAAAAGAACGAGCTATTTACCGGGACGATATTGGAAAATCTGAGGTGGGGCAAGCCGGATGCTTCCCTGGAAGAAGCGGAAGAGGCCTGCCGTGTGGCACAGGTACATGATTTTATTATGGGGTTGGGTGAAAGATACGATACGCTGTTGGGGCGCGGAGGTATTAATTTGTCCGGCGGACAGAAGCAACGGATTTGTATTGCCCGGGCTTTGTTGCGGAAACCGAAGATATTGATTCTGGACGATAGTACGAGTGCCGTGGATTCGGAGACGGAACTCCGGATACGTGAAAATCTGAACCGGATGTTGAAGGATACGACAGTTTTGATTATTACCCAGCGAATCAATACGATGCAGTCGGCCGACCGGGTGATCGTGCTTGAAGACGGTGAGGTAGAGACGATCGGTACGCCTGAGGAATTGCTGGCCACGTCCAGAGTGTATCAGGAGATTTACAGTTCACAACAAATTCCGGATTAGTTATGGCACACGGAGATCATTTGAAATATCAGGCGAGGCCCAGGGCCGGGAAACGGACTCTGATCCGGTTGGCGGCTTATCTGGTGTGCGACCGGATGTTGCTTGTCGTAATCGGTGTCCTGATTGTAGTTAGCATAGCCGCTAATCTGGGAGGATCTTATTTGCTGCGGCCGATCATCAACGAATATATTCTGCCCGGAGATTTTGCCGGTTTGGTAAGGATGTTGGGGATACTTGTGGTCATATACCTGGTGGGGATTGTTGCGGTGTATGTGGAGTATCGGTTGCTGAATAAGATCGGACAGCAGACAGTGGCCCGGATGCGGGCGGATTTGTTCCGGAAGATGGAGCATTTGCCGGTAGGTTATTTCGATATGCATCAGCATGGCGACCTGATGAGTCGCTTTACGAATGATATGGACCGTATCAGTGATGCCCTGACCGACAGTTTGTCGGATATGCTGTCGAGTGTTTTGACGGTAGTGGGTATTTTTTGTCTGATGTTGGTGATCAGTCCGATACTGACATTAGTTACATTGGTGACTGTACCTTTGATGTTTTTGGGTGCCCGGGGTATTGTCCGGAAGAGCCGGAAATATTTTAAGGCACAGCAGGAGTCGTTGGGGAATGTCAACGGTTATATTGAGGAGATGATCAGCGGGCAGAAGGTAGTTAAGGTATTCGGGCATGAACAGAAGGCGGAGGAAGATTTTGGCGACCTGAATCAGGATTTGAATACCAAGTCGTTGAAAGCGCAGTTTTATTCGGGGTTGATGATGCCTGTGATGCAGAATCTCGGTACCCTGAATTATGTATTGGTTACCATTGCCGGGGCTTTGCTGGCCATATTCCGGGGTTTTGATGTGGGAGGATTAGCGGCATTCCTCCAATATTCGCGGCAGTTCGGCCGGCCTGTCAATGAGTTGGCAAGTCTTTATAATAGTATTCAGGCAGCATTGGCGGGAGCAGAACGGATTTTTGAGGTAATCGATGAAAAACCGGAAACTCCGGATTTGCCGGAAGCGGTGGAGTTGGAAGGGGTGAAAGGCGAAGTGATGATGAAAGGGGTATGGTTTGGTTACCGTCCGGAAAAGATGATCCTGAAAGGCATTTCTTTCGAGGTTCCGGCTGGGCGGAAGATTGCTCTGGTGGGAGCAACCGGCGCCGGGAAGACGACGATTCTCAATATGTTGCCTCGTTTCTTTGATATCCGGTCAGGAGAAATCCGGATAGACGGGGAGGAAATCCGTACGGTACGGAGAAGGAGTTTACGTAAAGCGATGGCTATTGTTTTGCAGGATACCCATTTGTTTACCGATACGGTGCGTGAGAATATCCGTTTCGGCCGGTTGGAGGCTACGGATGAAGAAGTCGTAGCAGCGGCTAAGTTGACGGCGGCCCATTCGTTTATCAAGCGTTTGCCCCACGGATATGATACTTTACTTGAGAATGACGGTGCCAATTTAAGTCAGGGACAGCGGCAATTGCTGAATATCGCCCGGGCGGCTGTTGCCGATCCTGCTATTTTACTGCTGGATGAAGCAACCAGCAATATCGATACCCGGAGTGAAATATTGATCCAAAAGGGTTTGGACCAGTTGATGCAGGGCCGTACCAGTCTGATTATCGCTCACCGTCTTTCTACTATTCGTAATGCCGATATCATCCTGGTACTTGAACATGGGCAGATTGTCGAACGGGGCACACACGAGGAACTGCTCCGGATAAAAGGGAAATACTTTACCCTGAATCAAGAACAATTCCGGTGAAAGACTGTGTTTTATGATTTAAGGTGTGGTTGTTTAAGTGAGGTGTTTTTTTCGATAAAATGAAAGATTATTATTAAAACGATAGTTTGTATTTTATTATTTATGTATATATTTGTATATATTGATTAATAAAACTCAATATTTTTTTATGAGAACTTATCCTTTTAGGGATAATTACAGCTAATGAAATAATTTTGGGAAAAATAGAACAGATTGGTTAGAGTACCAGAAAAAACGAATAAACGATAACTTAATATTATGGATAAT
>NZ_DOED01000032.1:3169-43877 GCF_003524185.1 Culturomica sp. | reverse complement strand
AAATGGGGAGGCTTCTTCTGGGGGCCTTCTCCTATAGCACAAACAATGCGTTATCGTATTTTCAGAGATTTGATAGTTTTTACATCGGCCATTGTTATTTGTTGCATAGCTCCCTGGGAATCGGCAGGAATAAAGGAAGATTATTATCTATTTTTAAAAAAGATGGCATTTGTTCTATTGGTATTGTCCGTCATCCCAATCCTTATCGATATGATAATCGATATCAAAAAAAATATATTAAACATAGCGTCATTAAGTATAGCAATAGGTATAACAGGATTGGCATTTTTTGTCTTGTTTTTCAACTTTTAATTCTATAGGTAAGGACCGCAAGGACAATCCCTCCTTCCCTTTTAAAACCGAAGGTAAACAGGTTACAGAAATACCTGATTTAAAATGCATTACAAAGGATGATATCCATGCCGGTTATGCGGCACAAAAACTTTGGGATTGGATTTGGGACTAATATTTGATATATTCATCATGAAAAAAACAGGCAAAACTATCGGAGGTAGTTTTAACTTATTTATATTACTATGTTTTACTTTACTAATACTGATAAAACAAATCGTCGATAAATATGATCAATTCTATCTTGATTTTTGAAAAACACGATGTAGTATTGTTTTTGTCACTACTATAAGTTCGATATGCATAGTATTCGTTTAAAGGCATTTACATTTATTATAAAAAAGAATAAGAAATAGTATTGCTTTTACAGGTGTTTGTTATTCATCAGCAGGACGTGAAATTGTAGCGTTACTTGATCATTGGGAAATTTGGTAATTTAATTGTTATGAAAAAGAAAATAAAAACATTTTTTATTCTTTGGGCTATATTCAGCGTCGGCCTTTTTGGGGGAGAATGGTTGTTAGATATCGTTTTTCATAGCAAGAGAGACATTCTGAAAATTGAGATTATGGAATCTGTCATCATTGGCTTTCTTGTCGCTTCATTTTGGATAATTGGAAGTAAATCCTTGCATAAATAAGATGCAGAATATGTCTTTTTTCCTGATCATAAAATAACAATTATGAAAAATATTGTTTTTTTTATTCTTTTTCTTTCCTCCGGTTTGTTCATGTCTTGCAGATCCGTCATATATGCTGTATTTTTACAAGGCAGAACGGTTGTAGACAACGCGACATTAATGGTTAATCATACGGAAGGAAGGGAAGTGATTCTGATCCCGATGATGCATACAGGCCGGCAGGCTTACTACCAGAAAGTAAAAAATTACCTGGATACACTTAGGCACAGAGGATATGTCGTATATTACGAAGGAATAGGAACTGTAACCCCAGGATGCTTCCGGACAGTTTACGACCGAAATACGACACCATACAACGTAAATTCAGAAGAGTAACCAGTATGCATCTGACAGGTTATGACCGCAAGGACAATCCCTCTCTCCCTTTTAAAACCAAGGGTAAACAGGTTACAGAAACACCGGAGTTAAAAGGCATTACAAAGGAGGATATCCACGCCGATCTGTTTATCGCCGAACTGATAAAAAGATATGAAGCGGCAAAGGGGAAAATCGTATTAACAGAGTATGATTTTCAGACCGGCCTACTGGAAAAATACAAACTCAGCCGACAGGAAAAGGAACAATACAACTCATTTTTTATGTTACAAGAACTTCGAAACGAATATGTGAGTGAATTATACCGTACTTACCGACATCCCAAAGTCGCTATTGTTTATGGAGCAGGTCATTTTTGGTTTCTGTATGCAAAAATCAGAGATATGGGATTTGAAGAAGTAAAGAAAAAGATATAAAAACCCAAAATCACTGATTCTCCTTTCCTGAAAAGAATAAAAAAATCGCACAGAGAAGCGTCTCAATACCCCTCTGTGCGATAAACAGGATTCGAACATTACGCCGAATATGGGTAACAAATCCCCATACGGCGTTTTCCGTATTACTTTTTCCGTCCTTTAGAAGTCGCTTTTTTTGTAACTTCCTTGGTCCCGACGGTAGATTGTAACGAAGACAAATACTGTACGACAGCATATTTGGCTGCAGCTATCGTCTCGCGGTTCACCTTCTGGATCACACTGCCGCGGGCAACGTCTTCCGTCGTAATATATCCCTCCATCAATAACAACTGCACAATCATATTGTTGATATTGGTCTCCTCACTATATCCTTCCGCTATATACAACTGATCCACTTTTTCGGCAAATTCACAGGCAAAATCACCGTAATTCGGCAAACTCATCAATTCTTCGAACGTTTCGCTGAAGCTGCTCAATTCGATATTCAGATTCGGATTTACCAGCAACGGACTGAACTCTTTCTTCGGATCGACAGGAACAAAATTCACCAAATTACTCATATCTACTTTTCGGGTAATATCGTCCATCCGCCGGTAATCGGCTTTCCGCATATTTTCCAACTGATAGATAAAGAAATTATAACGCCATAATTCGGAACTGTTCATTTCCCCATGGAAAATAGGACGGTATTTTTCATTCAACAAGCGTTTTACCTTAATTTTGCCCTCATTGATTTCAGGACGTGTCACCCGTACCTCCTGAATCATCCGTTTCAGTTCCATAGCTGCTTTTTGCGGTCCGGTAATTTCCCGGCCTTTTTTACCGATTTCGGTAGAAAGTACCCCGCATTGAATATTCCGGGCCTTACCTTCCCCGTCTGCGCCCCCACGCATCACCCGTATCAGATTCATAACCGTTTCCAATTGTCCTTCCTCGGCAATAAACGGTTGTCCTCCCGGTGTACTGGCCAGAGAGTCAAAAATGGCACTGAACATTTTCCGGTCAACCGGCATTTCCCGGATCTCTCCGTCTCCATACGAAACCTCTGCCGGAAAACGGTTCTGGATCATATCGAACGCTACCGAACGTATGGTGTAACATACCCCGTTCCGTTCAAACTGCTTACCGATAAAAATCAGATTCACAACTTCCGTAATATCTATCTTATCCAGTAATTTATAAGAAGAAGCCAGATAATACTGCTTATTGCTATCGTCAAAAGCCCAATCCAGAATATCATCCAGATAATTACCGTGGCGGGCCATGACAGTGACAATATTCTTATCCGCCGTATAGCGTTTCAGCGTACGCTGGAAATTCGGTCCGTCCTGGCTGGTCGCTTTCTCTTTCCGTTCCCCGTGGGCATCGATATACAGTACAAAAGTCTCCGGATTATCTACCCGTGTAATACCGGCTTCATCCTTAGAATAATTACTGGCACTCAGCATGATATCGATTTTATAGGGCATCGTGATGTCGCACATCCCGCTCACCGTGCTCCGGGAATTCAGGTCTTCGACATTACTGTCGGCACTGCTCTCGAACAGGTATTTGTAATATTTGATATAATCCGGGTCAAAATCCGTTGTCCGTGAGAAATCCCCGACTTCGGTTCCTATCCCGTACAAATTTCCTTCTGCATCCTGAAATTCATGGAACATATCACCGGCAATCAATTTCACCGAGCGTACTCCCTGTAAATTGTTCCGCAACCATTTCAATATAAAGGCAGCTATCATTTCCGATTTACCGACACCGCTGTCACCGTTGATTTCCACGACAAAAATACTACCGTCGTTCTCTTCAACAGCAAACAACGACCCGTGGCGCGGATTGCCGCCGATCTCTTTCATTTTCTCATTGATCACTGTCAGTCGCGGCTTCTTCACATCCCCGAAATAATCCACTTTTTGTTTCAATGGGGTAACGATCGTTTTGATGTTCCCGTTCGGTCCCTTGATATCAAAATAACCGATTTGCGGGAAAGAAATCAGTTTTTCCGGGGCACCCAGAAAACTGATCACATCCGGCACAAAATGACGTATATCTTTCAGACTGATATCCTCCGTATAATTCAACCGGTAATTATCTGTCAGGTATTTCATATACCCTTTCTGAAAAATCACCAGCTCTTTCACCATACCGTGTTTTACCACCTTACACCGGTAATCGTCCGAATCCATATTAGCGATAAAACGGGCCAAACGATCAGTAAAAAACGAAGAATCAGGACGTAAATCAAGCAACTTCAAATAATCGTTCGGTCCGGCTTCCTCCGTAAAATCCTTTTCCCTGGTCTCTGCCCGGTCTATCTTATGGAAAGGATACTCCCTTTTCTTGGCATCCGTGACGATACGGGTGTGTTCCTGTACCGGCTGTTCCGAAGAAATAACCCCGCATTTCTGCATCAATTCATTGATCCAACGAATTCGTCCGTCGTCATAGCTTTCCAGCACTTTATTTTCCATTTCGAACCCTTTGTAAATAGAGATACCGTGTTGTACCATCTCGTTCACGCTGGAGTTCTGTTTTCTGAAAGCCGTTTCTACCAAACGTACCATGATATGCGTATAGCGTTTGTAATAATCCGTTCCTTTGGTGCGCTTGATCATGCTGATATAAAACAACACCACCCGACGGCTGACCCGGTGAATCTCACTTTCAGCCACCTTGATGTCTTTCTTCCGCATAATATAATCGTTGATCTCATTCAATTGCGAAGGCATGATCTCGTTGATAAATTCCTCCCGGAACATCCGAAGCTCATTGTCATCACAGTTTTCGATCTTTTCACTGAAATATTTCAATTTCCCGATCACCAGATCGTAAAACGAATCGTCATTACGTAACAAATAAAGATACAATATCTTATCGGTCACTCCCAAGCTGGTATCATTGATCCCGGAAGAAATGGCATCCATGATATAACCGATCGTTTTCTGGGATAACAATGTCTCTTTAAACTCCGGCAATTCCCGTAATTTCCCGATAAACTCATCCACCCAGATATTCAGGTTCAGGTCTTTCAGCTTAATTCCGATCACCTCCTCAAAAGTTTCTCCGGCAACCTTGATAATTTCACTCCGGCTCGGTTCGAGACTTTCTTTCTCAAACGGCAAATTGAAATGAAGCAATATTTCCCGGATGTATTTTTTGAGAATCACATTGATACCTTCCAGTTTTGACTTATCGAGCTCCGGATTTCCGGTAGCATCGATAGCCAGAATCTTCACTTTACTGTCGGAAAAAAGAATATGCTCCATCTCGATCAAAATCTCCCGCATGATATTCTTTTCCATCGGATCGTCGAGTACATTGTGATTCGGCTGAAAAGTCCGTTTATTTGTAATGTATTTCAAAATAACGGCCTTGCTGTATTTCGAACTGACCGTATTAAAATCCAGATCGGCGATATCCGGCACTTTCTTATAAATCTGTGCCAACAAATTCTCGTATACTTTCGAAAAAGCAGCACTCCGGATAAATTCGAGCACATCCCGGCAGGAACCGATCTTATCACCATGCAATTCGATAACCGAATTCACCGAGCGGTCAATAGTCGTAATCGTAACCCCGCTTTTTTCCGGCGAAGCGTGATACAATGTCCGGATATCCCGGATCTGTAAAGAAGGCGCCTTGTCTTTCTCCGACTTACCGGACAACGGATAATCGGCAATGATCGCCTCTATTAATTCCTTATCTTTTTTATAACTAAAAATTTCGCCTAAAATTGTGTGACTTTCTATCTCTTTATAGACCGGATTTTCCCGTTTGGCTGCAAACATCAGCCAATATTTCAGGAAAATGGTAAAACCGTCCTCCAGCTCATTTTTAAATACCTTGATATTTTTTTCATTATCCGACAAAAATCCCCCCAAGGCAAAACGCACCACTCCCGTTGAATAGGGTACTGCTGCAATTCCTCTGTTCTGAGCCAGGTATTGACAAAAACAAAGCAAATCGGCATACGAAAAATGTCCGTCTACCCGGAAATTAAACAGATACGAACCGTCGGACGGCAAATAAGTTATTCCGCATTCCGGATATTTGGCCAAAGCCCGTTCTGCAGCCTCTTTCGCCCACTTCATCCGTTCCAGCGACTCTGTCCGGAAATTTTTATTCACCCGGAACCGGTTCAGATTTTTTACCAGCTTATTCTGGTAATATACAAAGAAAGGTTCGTTCTTGTATTTAAAGTCATCCGGCAAAGACAAAATATCCAGCTTATCCAGAGATACCAATTCGTCCAATAAAAACAAATACAACGGGCTCCCCTCGAAACCGGCCGTCTTATGCAATTGCCGGTTAGCCCGGCTATTGGCATTCGCCTGTTCGGTACGCCCGATCTGGTCGTTAATGAATTTCACCAAGCTTTCCTTGATCTTATAACGGGAAGCGTTTTTCGGCAGCTCACTTTCCATCGTATCCTTGATTTTCTTCGCCACTTGAGCCACTTCCAGCAAATTGTTCAACATCAGCAACGAATTATTATTTCCATGCGAACTGGAATTGTGCTGACGCACAAAAGCCGCCACAGCATGTGCCTGCGGAGTAACCGCCAGTGCCCCCAAACGATCCCCTGTTGCCGATAAATTTTTGGTAGTCGACAAAGAAGAAACAGCCCGGATATTCCCCTGGGCATTGATATTATTAATAATATAACGGGAAATCGTCCGCCATTTCGGCATGTTGCTGTCCGTCACCTTCACACTATCCGCATAAGCTTCATCCAGAAACAAAGTGATCTTAGACGTATTCATCAAACGCAGAAATCCATTTAAAGCTTCCGTATTAAAATCCGTATAACCGGTCGGATTATTCGGATCGTTGATCAGAATCGTCGTATTCTCACAGAACAAATCCCACAAACTGCCGCTATCGTCGAACAAAGCCAACGTTGATTTAATGCGGAGCAACTTATCTGTCAAGCGCTCATACGCCAAACGGCCGTCTTCCAGGTTTTCAATCTCAATATCAAACGGATTGATATCGAAGGTATCTTCCGGCAATAAATCCTTATATTCCCAGGCCTGAATAGCATTGTAAATGATATAAGGTTTCGGACGTCCGTTCGGATTGAATAACAGATCCCGGATAATCATCTGCACGGAATCAGATACCGATGTTTGTTCCAGATTCCCTAAAGCCGATAAGAAATTCTTTACAATATCCTGCTGACCGGAAGTCAATGCCCGGTACTTGTCCCGGATACCCAGATCGATTAAAAAATTATCGAAACGCCCCTTATTATTCGATTCATTATCTACTTTCGTAATATAAGCCTGGTATTTTTCAAGAAACAGATTGATCCCGAAATTTTTATGAAAATGATTTTTCAGAGTACGTTCATAATTGCTGGGAATAATATCCAAAATCAAACGACAGGCTTCCACCACCTTTTCGTTCAGCGTATGAAAAGGTTTTTGCAACAGATACTGTCCGTAGGTACGAATCTGATTTCGTCCTCCTCCTTCCAGTACACTCAAAACTTCGATATTGGCATTATCGGAATAGAAATACTGACGAATCCGGTTTTCGAATTCTTCGATCAATTCCTTCGTCTGAATCTGACGTTTTTCTTCCCGGTGACAATTCTCCAGAAAATAAATAAAATCCCGCAGTTTTTCCAAAGAATACTTATCCTGAACAATCTTACGGGAAAACATATCCAGTTTAAATACATTCAGACGTTTCAACGGATCCCCGCCTCTACCGACCTGCTCCGTCAATATCCGATCGATCTCCTTCTCATATTCTTTGATCTGCACCTCGATTTTTTCCCGGAACTCCGTCAAGTACAACGGATTTACATTTTCCAGAATCAAACGCAGATTCAATTGTGTATTTGCCGGAGAACCTAATTTCTTCGTATGTACCTTATTTAAAGTATTGATTATACCGTTATGAAAGCAAAATACCAACGAAGTATTGGAACTGCGCGATTCCTTGGAGTCGTCTACAATCACCAAACGGGTCAGCAAAGGAAACCATTTCTCTCCCGAATACAAATTTACACGCATGTGTTTCACTTTTACCACAAAAATAGAAGTCGTATCCACACACATCTGTTCGTATAAATCTTCTGCCGACGGATTTTCCAACACCTGTACACTGGCCTTGTTGAATACGTCTCCCCGGATCAGACTGACAGCCTTATCCGCATTTCCGGAAACGACGGTCCGGATCATTCCGTTCAATCCCTTAAAATTCACCGTCCACCGGGTACGATTCAGAAAATCGGCTACTTCGGCTTTTGTCGTATAATGAGTACTCTGGCTGATCATCTGCTCCAAAGTATCCATCAGATAATTCCAGTGCCCTTCATTCAAATCCCCCGTAACCCCGATCACATCCCGGTATTTCCGCAACTCACTGACCTGACCGCCCAACTGCATCTGCGAAATAAAATCGATATGACTGCTCTTTACCGGAGGCGTACCTACAGAAAAATCATGCGTATCTTTTATGTTCCGAAGCCACACCTTATATTCCGGAGAAACCGCTTCCGTATCCAGGAAACCGCTCAACTTCTTCGTAAACTCGGCACGACGCCCACTCAGTTCAAAAGCCTTCGAACTGGCATGCGGACAAAGCATCAAAGAAACATCCGTATATCCCGGTATATCCTCCCGGAATTTTAATAGATAACGATTGATCTCCGCTTGCTGTGCTGCCGGATCATCCGGCTCCTCAAAACAAAGCTTGACAAAACTGGTCAGATTGTCATAAATATGACGCGGCAGAAAAATTTCCGCCCGTTCTCCGAGCGATTCATAAAGATTCAATAGCTGTTGAGCTTCACTGCTCAAAAATGCCCTGGGTTCTCCTTTGATGTACATACTCTATTGTTACAGGTTTCAAGTCACTATATAAAAAAAGCTCGCCTTTCAGCGAGCTTCCTGATTCAAATGTATCTTTCCGGTGATGTAAAAGAAGCCCGCAACGTAGTTCTACGTTTCATAAATCGATCTGCCAGCTTCATATTTCTGATCACCATAAATCCGAAATTTCATAATTACAGAATTCATCTTACGGTATTACAATGAATTCCAGGGACAATATTAAATATTAATTATCGGAAAAGAAAGCAATTAAGACATAAACGGGAAATCAATCCACGAAAACGTTTGTATTTTGTGTTTTTTATATACCGAAAATGAAATTCTCCAATTATACATGAACAATCATTCAATATTTATCCAAATCATATTAGTTAATCGACTTAAAAACCAAAAGAAAATACCGGAGACAAATAGACTCAAATCACTGTATTTAAATACATTAAAAAAACAATATTACCGGGATTCAGATTAAAAATATGATTTTTAACCATCAGAGCGGTTTAAACTTTATATAGAACAATCGTTCAAATATTTATAGAAAAATAGCATTCCATTCAATGGAATAATCCCTACAATTTACACCACAAAATAAGCCTGTCAAAAATGCTTTTGACAGGCTCTGCAACCAATTTTCAGATTCATTTGATTTACGATTTACGATTACGATTCCTCTTTTTGCAGGGAAAAGTCGTGTGTATCATCTAAAATCGTAAATCTAAAAATTAAAACTCCTTTTAAAAAGTATATCCGACAGAAACGGCAAAATTCCGATTTTTAATTTTCGTATCGTCCCACGAATCTTTATCGGCAATATTCGTCAATCCGAGATCATATTTTACACCGACATAAATGGCATTGAAACTGACACCGGTACCGAAACTCAATCCGAAGTCAAAACGTTTTAACCCAGCTTCATCCTCTCCGGTACCGAAAGCATCTTCTTTTTCATCACCCTCTTCTCCTTCATATTTAAATTTTCCTCCGATTCCGTAAGCCAGATACGGTCCGGCATTTACATGCCATTTGATATTATCGGACAAAGAAAAGCGATAAGAAGCCAGGATCGGCAACTCCAGATAGCTCAGATTTACTTTCGTTTTGTAGCTATCGTCTTCTTTATTTTCAAATTTCACACCTTTATTACCGTAATACAAACCGGGCTGAATATAAAAGTTTTCAGTCAGACCCCAATCCAAAAAAGCTCCGATGTGAAAACCGACTTTGGTTTTCTGATCGAAATCTCCATCCTTCATAACATCTTTCAAATCTTTACCGGCTGTCGTTAAATTTAATCCGGCTTTTACACCCCATTTGATTTCCTGGGCTTTCACGCCCACAACAAGTGCAGCAATTAAAACTGCCGATACAATCATTCTTTTCATATTCATTCTTTTTGTGCCCCAAAAGAGCTGATTAATACTAAAAACAAACCGGGAAGAGCAACCAAATCAAATAACACGTAAAAACGATCATTTTTATAGGGGACACCTTTTTCCAAAAAAAGAAAGAATAAAAAAAGTTAACAAATTGAATAAAAACTAATTGCATTTTTCTATCTTTGTCACAAAATCGGTGTGTGTTTATCTTAATTAAATGATCGTTTTTATCAATACACAATCATCTTATTATCAAACAAATATCCAAAAATACATGTAAAACAACCGATTTTATATCATAACAAAAAATCCCGTTTTTGAAATTAACAGCCAAATCTATGGGAGAAATTTATGTGTACGACACAAGGTACGTCCGGATAAAAAGATCTGTGTAGACCCGGATTATAAACTCAATTTGAAATTAAAATTCTTCCGCCGGCACTATGGTTGTAACCCTGCTCAATCGCAACCTCCACTAAGCCATAAGTTTTAATGTAGATTTACAATTCTTTTAGGGTTGGCTTGCGGGCTCAACCTAAAATCATAAATCATAAATCGTAAATCTTTTAGGGTCGGCCTGTGCGTTTAATCGTAAATCTAAAATCGTAAATCTAAAATTCTTTTAGGTCGGCCTGTGAATTTAATCGTAAATCTAAAATCATAAATCGTAAATCTATATTTTACACCTATCCTTTTATCCTGTCCTTTTTTTTATTATTATTGCATAAGATAGACTGAACCTCGATATATCCCCGTAAACCGGGACCTGTATTCAGATGAAACTATCCAAGTTAAAAACCAGTCATATCCTTTCAAAATGGAAAAAATAATTGTTACGATCGGCCGGCAATTCGGGAGCGGAGGTCGGGAAATCGGGAAAAAATTAGCAGAAAAACTGAATATCTCATATTACGACAAAGAGTTATTACAATTGGCAGCCAAAGAAAGCGGTTTGTGTTCCGAACTTTTCGAAAAAGCCGACGAAAAAACATCAGGCGGCTTTTTGCAAGCCCTTGCGATGGGTTTTTCCATGAACGGAGCCATATATCAACCCAACGACTATTTCACGGATGCGACTTTATTTCAGGTACAATCGGACGTTATCCGTAAATTAGCCACAGAAAAATCCTGTATCATTGTCGGGCGGTGTGCCGATTATATTTTACAGGATGAAAAAAACTGTACGAACGTTTTTATACATTCCAACATGCAGGATAGAGCCGAACGGGTAAAAAAATCTTTAAACCTTCCGGAAAAAGAAGCTTTGGAACTCATTCGTAAAACAGATAAAAACCGCTCCAGCTATTACAATTATTATACAGACAAAACCTGGGGAGCAGCCTCATCCTATCATCTAAGCATCGATTCGTCGATACTGGGGACGGATAAAACAACAGAGCTTATCGAGTTCTTTATCCGCCAGAGAATAAAATAACCAGTCGGACAATACATGCATAACGGGAAAAAATGTTCAGTGCTTCTGCTTATTGCTTTTATAATAGCAATAGGAATGGTCCGTTTCTTCCCCGCCGCAGGAGAGTTTTATGCCCGTCATATCTATCCGGGTATTACTACTGTCCTATCTGCCTTTTCTTCTGTTTTTCCATTTTCAGTCGGAGACTTATTCATCCTGTCAGCTTCTCTGTTCTTACTCATTTATTTTCTCCGCATTCTTATCCGGAAAAAGAGCCGGAAGGAAAGAATTTTCAATTTATTGCTGATACTGGGTTGGATTTACGTATGGTTCTATCTGGCCTGGGGTTTGAACTATTTCCGGGAAAATTTTTATGCACGCACGGGTATAACTCCGGTTTCTTATACCGAAGAAGAATTCCGCCACTTTTTAACCGATTACGTAGAAAAATTAAACAACAGCTACACCGTAACCCATTCTCCGGATTCCCTCCCGGTAGCTGAAGAAATACAAAAAGGATATGCCCGTCTTGAAAAAGAATTCGGTCTGATTCACCCACCGGCCCATTTAAAAGCCAAAACCATGCTAATCAGCCCGCTATTATCTAAAGTTGGTGTTACCGGTTATATGGGACCTTTCTTCTGTGAATTCAATTTAAACCGGGAATTACGGCCGGAAGAATACCCCGGTGTATTTGCTCATGAAACAGCCCACCGATTAGGTATCTCGAGTGAAGCCGAAGCAAATTTCTACGCCTGGTTGATATGCAACCGGTCTGAATCAGCGGCCATACGTTATAGCGGTAACTTTATACTTTTGGGGTATGTGCTTCAAAATGCCAACCGTTTGCTTTCCGAAGACGAATTCAAACAATTCACCACCTCCATCCGTCCTGAAATTATCGGGCAATACAAAGCCTATTTAAAATACTGGCGCAATAAATACAGTCCGGGCATCGGAAAAATTCAAAACTATATTTACAACCTGTTTCTGAAAAGCAATCAGATAGCTTCCGGGACAAAAAATTATTCGGAAGTAATCGGGATCATTATTTCCTGGGAGAAAGCATCCGGACACGCTGCAAATTAAAGTACGCCTTCATTTTTAGATTACAGTTAAAACTTCAAATTGCAAAAGTGTTCCGCCAGACTCTGCATATCCGGAAAAAGTAAATTCGCGCCGGCCCTCCGCAACTGCTCGTCAGGAATCGGTCCCGTATTGACGGCAACCGTAAAAATTCCCGCAGCCACACCGGCTCTTACCCCCAAAGGTGCATTCTCAACGACCATTGCCTCGAAAGGCTTTACTCCGGCTTTTTCCAAACCTTTCAAATAAGGCTCCGGATCAGGCTTACCGCGTTGCACATCAAAAGCCGTCACCATACGTTCCGGCGCAAATACACCGGGATACACCCGGTTTAACCGATCCAATAAGGAACGCTGACCGGAACCTGTCACCAATACCGGAATCAATCCTCTCCTTACAACTTCCGTTAACATCTCTTTTGCTCCGGGCATCGGTTCGGCTTCTCCCAGCTCGTTAAAGCGGCGGCTTTTCTCGCCATAAATATACTCAACCTCATGATCGGTTGCATCTCTTCCATAAGTCCGTTGATAGATATGATCGATTGTCCCCTTACCTGTCGCTCCTTCATACTGATAAAACTCCTCCCGCACACAGGGAATTCCCATCCCGGAAATCGTCTCATACCATGCCAGCGTATGATTCTTCATCGAATCGAAAAGTACGCCGTCCATATCAAAAAGTACCGCTTTCAACGCCGCATGCTCAACGTGGCAGCGACCTAAAAAACGCATATATGCTGATTCTATATCATACATTATTTTATCCGATTATATTCGACATATAAAGTGTAAATCGCTTGACAAAGGAATTCGTCATCGGATTTACTTAATCTAAAATCGTAAATCATAAATCGTAAATCTTTTAGGGCCAGCCTGTGCGTTTAATCGTAAATCTAAAATCATAAATCTAAAATCTTTTAAGGCCGCGCTGTGGGCCCAATCTAAAATCTAAAATCGTAAATCTAAAATTTATATATATTGTTTCATTCCGGCAAAAGGATTAAAATCATCCGAATAATTAAAACGTGTAACATTGGTCAGATCCTGACCAGACAGCCACTCCAACACCCCGACCTGCAATCCCGAACAATCAACAATCGAGGGTACCAAATGATCTTCGTAGCAACGAACAACCATATCCGTCTGTATCTCATAATTCCGGAAAGAAGAAGAAACCGCTATAGAGTAACTCTCTTCCCCGGTCTGTATCTTCAACATACGCTCGTCAAAATCCATAAAAACAACTCCATTTTCAAACCTCACCTCACAATAGCGTTTCCGGAAAAGATCATTTATAAATTTTCCGACCAGTAATGTAAAACAATAGCCGTTCGTCTTCCCCTTACAACCTATAAATGTTTCGGTTTTTATATCTTCATATACGCCTAAACTCCATTTCACATCCGTCCATACAGCCTCTTCTCCCGATATAATCCGATTAATCAATGCAGGGTGGATAAATGTCTCGAATAATTGCCCACCCGTTGCCGAATCGTTCGCCCAGTCCCGGGCATCCTTACCTTCCACCAAAAATATCCCGACGTCCTTGATCTTCCCCAATCGCTCCCTGATTTCAGCCAACATCTTTTTATTCAATAATTCCGGAAAGGTCAGGTATTTCTCATAAAAAGACAACGGATTGAAAAAATAAGTCAAAGGCAGTGCTTTCTCCTGCACATAATAACTCAATGAAAAGATTTTATTCCAAATAGAAGGAATAGCCATTAACTTTTTCAACAAGGGAATCTCATATTTTACAGAAGTCAAAGGCTTCTCCAGCACGATAAACATATTATCGTTCATAAAACTTTCCAAATACGGAAGATGCTTATACGAAGGTGTTGCTATCCACAAAATTTCAGAATCCCGGGCCGTCGCAGCAATCTCAAAATCATCCTCAAACAATCTCAAGCCCGATTTTACGGTCGTAAAGAAATCAGGATTTACCGGAGTATTTTTTTTGTGAAAAATAACGATATCCCGATAAGGACAAAGCCTCTGAAGTGCCGGATAAAGCCGTTTACAGACAACATCTCCGGCGCCGATAATCGTCATAAAATGGCTTCTCTTTTCGGTCTTGACTGATTCCGACGGTAAGGTCGATATCACCACACTGATAATAATCGCAATATAAAGCACACTCAGAATCGTTACATAAAAAGGAAAATCTGCAGACGGGAAATTACCGGCCAAAGCCTGAAGAGTTATATTGAGATCGGCATTTTCTATTAAGGATATGGCTTTGGCTTGTGAAAAAAATACAACCGGAATCAGTACAAAATACTCCATCTGATGGCATATCGAATATTTTTCTTCATAAAATCTCCGGAATACATTATAATACAACAACCAAACCGACGATTCGATCAAATAATAAAACAAAATATACTTATTCCGAAAAACAAAAAAAATCCCTAAAGCAAAAAAGATAAAATAAAGTTCAACCAGCAACACCGGGATATTTATTCTTTTACTCCCTTTATCCAAAGAAAACTGCTTGATACAAAAAGCAATTTTCCGATAAATATATTTGATGATCTGCAATAAAGAAAACAAACGTATGATCCATAAAAGATGGAAAAGAGTAAATGACAATACCGACACCGAATCTTTCCAAACCCAGGCGTTTTTACTGGGAAAAGTCGATATCCCGCTGATTATTTTTTTTAAAGACATAATTATTTCCTTTGAGACAACAGACAATTAGGGGCCTCCAATAACTTTAACATAATGGCAGCACATGCTTCTGCATCGGCCAAAGCATGGTGATGCCTTGTCAGATCATAGCCGCAATAAGCCGAAACCGTGTGTAATTGATAGTTTTCCAATCCTTTAAACGACTTACGTGCCAAACGGTAAGTACAATAAAAAGGATAACCGGGATAAACCATTTCATATAAAGCATGAACCGCCTTTAAACACCCTTCATCGAACACACTGTTGTGAGCCACCAGGGGAAGTCCCTTAATCATAGGCAGAATTTCCCGCCACACGGTCGGGAATGCCGGAGCTTCCTCCGTATCTTCCCTTGTCAGGCCGTGAACTGCCGTATTTCGCCGCGAATAAAAATTAGGAGCCGGATGTATTAAACTATAATACTTGTCTTCGATGTTTCCCTCCTTTACAACGACCACCCCTACAGAGCATACACTCGTAGATTGCCAGTTGGCCGTCTCAAAATCAATTGCAGCAAATTCATTCATAACCCGAAATTAAAATCCCGGCAATTCGAACCAAATTGTCGGCAACAACAATACAAAACCCAACACAATAAAAAATATCAATATTTTCACAAACCATTTCACCCACACCTCATAAGGTATACGAGCGATACCCAATGCTCCGATCAGAACGGCCGAGGTCGGAGTAATCATATTCGTAAAACCGTCTCCAAATTGATAAGCCATTACAGTCGCCTGACGTGAAATACCGATCACATCGGAAAAAGGCGCCATAATGGGCATTGTCAAAGCAGCTTTGGCCGACCCGGAAGGAATAACGATATTGATCAACGTCTGAATCAGATACATCACACCCAACGAAACACTCTTGCCGACATCATTCATCAAAGCTGCCAAACTGTGAAGAATAGGGTCTATAATACGACCATCCTGTAATATTTCGATTATTCCACCTGCCAAACCGACAACAATCGCAGCCGAAAGAATATCCTTCGCTCCTTCCAAAAATAATTTTATGACTTCATCCGACGACCTCCCGAATGCAAATCCCGACAAAACGCCCATAGCTAAAAAAAGTGCAGAGATCTCCGTCAAATACCAACCATGCCCCATTACCCCTATGACTAAAAAGACAATCGTGAATCCCAATACCGTCAGAATAAAAAAATGAGACGACTTCCGGAGTCCTAAAGCACCCAATAAAGCATACAAACCAGTCATCACAGGTAAGGCATAAAAAGAAATAACAGCATCTCCCAGGCGGAACTCCGTCAACGGATAATAAACCGAAAAACCGATTAAGGCCACCAATATCAGAAAATATACGACACAGGAAGCCCGGGAAGTATTGTATTCGACTGCCGCCACATTCTCACTCCCCCGGTTCCGCCAATATTCATCAGCCTCATACATGGGGGAAAGGGCCGGATTGCGCTTTATCCGGGCCGCATACCACAAAACGACAGCAATCAGAACAGCCGTCAGTATTCCCCAACAAACCAAGCGATATTCGAACCCGGAAAACAAAGGCAAATCGGACAACCCCTGAGCGATACCAATCGTAAAAGGATTTAAAACCGCACCGGAAAACCCGACATGAGCCGCGACATAAACCATACAAAGTCCTGTAATCGAATCATACCCCATTTTAATAGCCAAAGGAACGATAATAATTACAAAAGCCAGTGTTTCTTCACTCATTCCGAAAACAGAACCAAAAAGGCTGAACAGAATGATAACCAAAGAAATGACGACATTATTGACTCCGATACGCTTCATCCACTTATAACGCTCCAATCCCCGGGTAAAATGTAAAAAAGAAAAAATCCCCACATCTACAGCTTTGCTGCTATTCATAATCTGAAATGCTCCGCCGATAATCAATAAAAAAGCAATGATTCCCGCCTGCTTTTCGAATCCCTCCAATAAAACGCCGAAAACCTGCCAGGTTTGAGGAGATTGTTCCACCCGGTGAAAAGAATCATCAACAATAATCGTGCGCTTCACCCCATCTAATTCGACGGTCTGTCTGTCGAATTCTCCTGCGGGAATAATCCAGGAAAGCACGGCACAAATAAGAATTATAGCAGCGATAATCGTATAGGTATGAGGAACTTTTTTAAACAACGCCATAACATCTGTTTTAGATCAGGCGAAGATAGCAGAAATAGTTGAAAATCGTAAATCAAAAAATTAGACATCCGTTCACGAATCAGTTGAAGGCTAAACAATCTATACAGCGCATTTTGATGTATAACGAATTATTCGCAAATTTGTAATTCAAAAAATAAAGTCTATGAAAAAAATAAGAGCCGCCATTGTAGGATATGGCAACATTGGGAAATACGTATTAGAAGCGCTTCAAACCGCACCGGACTTTGAAATTGCCGGAATCGTCCGGAGAAACCCCGAAAATAATCCGGTAGAGCTGAAAGCTTACCCGGTAGTTGCCAATGTAAGTGAACTGAAAGAAGTAGATGTAGCAATATTGTGCACGCCAACCCGTAGTGTCAAGGCATATGCAACGGAAATGCTCTCTAAAGGTATTCATACCGTTGACAGTTTTGACATTCACACCCAAATTACCGACTTGCATTCACAACTGAATGAGATTGCCCAAAAGCACAACCGGGTTTCCATTATTTCTGCCGGCTGGGATCCGGGAAGTGATTCGATCGTCCGGGCCTTGCTGGAAGCCTGTGCGCCTAAAGGCATTACTTATACAAACTTCGGACCGGGCATGAGCATGGGACATACCGTAGCAGTAAAAGCCATTGAAGGTGTAAAAGCGGCCCTTTCGATGACCATACCGACAGGAACCGGTATTCATCGCCGGATGGTTTACATCGAATTACAAAATGGCTATGATTTTCACGAAGTTGCTGCCCAGATAAAAGCCGATCCTTATTTTGCAAGCGATGAAACTCATGTACTTCAGGTAGACAGTGTAGATGCCTTATTAGACATGGGACACGGTGTCAACCTGACCCGGAAAGGCGTTTCAGGCAAGACGCAAAACCAGTTATTCGAATTCGATATGAAAATCAATAATCCGGCCCTGACCGGTCAGATTCTGGTATCCGCTGCCCGAGCCGCTATGCGTCAGAAACCGGGATGTTACACCCTGATTGAGATTCCGGTGATCGACATGCTTTACGGAAACCGGCAAGAACTGATCAGGCATCTTGTTTAGTAATCTCCCGACACACTAAAAACAGGATGTTTTAGGGTTAAACCGACATTAATTTTAGACTTACGGTTTTTGATTTACGACGTTTTCTACAAAAATCAGAAGGCAGATGCAAATAATCTAAAACCGTAAATCTAAAATTTAATAAAAAATGTCTTCGATAAAAACAAGCAAACGGAAGTCTTCGAATATACATCCAAACATTTTTATTATCCTGTAAACTTTAGTACTTTCGCAAGGCAGAATTTTCAATTTTGCCTCAAAAATCATGACAGATAAGTTAAAAGAAGAAGTATTCAAAGCAACTGAAATTCTTAAACAAGGAGGAGTTATTCTCTATCCTACAGATACGATTTGGGGACTCGGTTGTGATGCAACCAACGAAAAAGCCGTAAAACGCATTTACGAAATCAAACAACGTGAAGACAACAAATCAATGCTCGTTTTACTCGACGATGCAGGAAAAATAGCTTCTTATGCAGATGTCCCGGACATTGCGCTACAACTGATAGAAGTCAGTGACAAACCGATGACGATCATTTATCCCAATGCCCGCAATCTGGCATCCAATTTAATCAATGCCGCAGATCAAACGATAGGCATCCGTATCACGGAAGAGGAATTCAGCAAATCCCTGATATTCCGGTTTCGCAAACCCATTGTTTCTACGTCGGCCAATATCAGCGGACAGCCCTCGCCCGGTTGTTATGCGGAAATCAGTGACGAAGTTAAAAATGCAGTCGACTACATCGTCGACTTCCGTCGGGGCGACAAACAAAAACATACTCCTTCGAGCATTGTCAAACTTGACACAGACGGTACAATCCAGGTAATCCGAAAATAATAAACATACATTCATGGCACTTATTCTCAATATCGATACAGCGACTTCCGTATGCTCTGTTGCTTTGGCCAAAGAGGGACAAATACTCGGAATAAAAGAAAATACGGAAGGGTTAAATCATTCTGTACTACTGGGCACTTTCATCGACGAACTGCTGAAAGAATTCAATATGGAAGTCAAGCAACTGGACGCTATAGCAGTAAGCATGGGTCCCGGTTCATACACAGGCTTACGCATCGGTGTATCTATGGCCAAAGGCCTTTGCTATGGAGGTCAGAAACCCCTGATTGCAGTGAATACACTCCAGGCTTTAGCCCGGTCTGTATCGGATAAACTGAAAGAAGAAGCCTGGTATTGTCCAATGATCGACGCCCGAAGGATGGAAGTATATACAGCCTTTTTCGACCGGGCCAACCGGCCCATGGCCGATACGAAGGCTGAAATCATCACACAGGATTCTTTCGCAGCCATTCTTTCCGCCCGCAAAGTATATTTTTTCGGGAACGGTAGCCACAAAACCCAAACACTCATAACTTCCCCTAATGCTCATTTTTTGGAAAACATAGAAAGTTCGGCTTCTTATATGACAGAAATTGCCGAAGAAAAATTCCGGGAAGGTCATTTTGAAGACGTCGCTTATTTTGAACCTTTCTATCTGAAAGACTTCGTCGCAACCGTTCCGAAGCACAAAGTCATTTGATTAGAAGAGGATATAAAAAGTTTTTATTATTTTTGTGACCAGAAAGAATAATAAAAATAAATCTAATCAATGGCAACAACAGCTGATTTTAAAAACGGATTATGTATCGTTTTCAAAGACGACCTGTACACAATCGTACAATTTCAACATGTAAAACCGGGGAAAGGTCCGGCATTCGTAAGAACAAAGCTCAGAAACGTCAAAACAGGCAAAGTACTTGAAAATACATTTTCATCAGGTACGAAAGTAGATACGGCACGTATCGAACGTCGTCCGTATCAGTTTCTTTACAAAGAAGGAGAAGACTATGTTATGATGCACACCGAAACTTACGAGCAAATAAATATTCCCGAAGAATTGATCAACGCCCCGCAATTCCTGAAAGAAGGCGATAACGTTGAAATGGTTGTACATGCTGACACGGAAACTCCGCTGTATGTCGAATTACTGCCGACAGTTGTTTTGGAAATTACATATACAGAACCCGGACTGAAAGGTGATACGGCTTCTTCTACAGCTTTAAAACCGGCTGAAGTAGAAACCGGAGCCAAAGTGATGGTTCCGCTTTTCCTTGAAACGGGCGAAAAAATCCGCATCAATACAGCGGAAGGCAGTTACGTTGAAAGGGTAAGAGAATAACAATACCTCATAAATTTAGATTGTAGATTTTAGATTAAATAAATCCGGCAACAAATTCTTTTGTCAGGCAATTTAAAATTTACAATCTAAATTTCGATATTTCCGTCCGCTACTTTGGTGAGTCCGTCGATGACAATTTTTGCAGCATTCTGTTCTGCCTCCTTTTTAGACGCTCCTGTTCCGCTTCCCATCACCTCGCCCCCAACGCTGATAATGCAATTGAAGTGATCTCTGCGGTTTCTTGAATTTTCCGTAATATTGAAAGCCAACTCCTGCTTATTTTTCTGTCCCCACTCAATCAACCGGCTTTTATAATTACGATCTACGGTCACCAACTCCCGGATATTAAAGAAATTGGGAAAAATAAATTTCTCGATGAACTTCTTCGTGTTGACAAAACCCTGATCCAGAAACATGGCTCCGATAAACGCTTCGAACACATCTCCATAGACATGTTTATTCTTAGAGATATCGGATTTAGCCACCACCGCTTTATCCAAGCCGATATTGATCGCCAACTCGTTTAATGATTCCCGGCTTACAACTTTGGAACGGACACGGGTAAGAAATCCCTCGTCTTTACTAGGGAAAAATTTATACAACAATTCAGCAATAATAGCCCCTAAAACAGCGTCTCCCAAAAACTCAAGACGCTCATAATTCAGTACCGTACCGTTCTTTGTATATTTAGAAGCTGATTTATGAAGAAGAGCCAATTTATAGAGGCTTCGATTGCCCGGAACAAAGCCCATCTGAGAAACAGACAATCCATAAAACTTATCTTTCCGATGAAGATAAAGTCTTATGGATTGAATCAATTTACTAACCACTGCCTAAAAATTTAGAAGTGATTATTTTTTAATTACAACACAGGCATTGTGCCCTCCAAAGCCAAAAGTATTACTGATGGCAACATTCACTGTCCGTTTCTGGGGCGCGTTAAATGTAAAATTCAACTTCGGATCGAGTTCCGGCGCCAAAGTGTGGAAATTAATCGTAGGAGGAACAACATCATTTTTTACAGCCAACGTACAAGCAATAGCTTCTACGGCACCGGCAGCTCCTAAGAGGTGACCGGTCATTGATTTGGTTGAACTGATATTCAACTTGTAAGCATGCTCGCCAAACGCTTTCCGGATAGCTGTCGGTTCGGAAATATCGCCCAAACCTGTAGAAGTTCCATGAACATTGATATAATCAATGCTTTCCGGCTTGATTCCTGCATCTTCAAGAGCCAACAACATAACTTCATAAGCACCTTCGGGATCCGGAGCTGTCATATGATAAGCGTCGCAATTACCGGCACCACCTGCTAATTCAGCATAGATACGGGCACCTCTTTTTACGGCATGTTCATACTCTTCAAGAATCAGGCTTGCCCCACCTTCTCCGATCACGAAACCGTCGCGATCCGCATCAAACGGGCGGGATGCAGTTTTAGGATCATCATTGCGGGTTGAAAGGGCTTTCATAGAATTAAAACCACCCACACCAGGAACGGTGACAGCAGCTTCAGAACCCCCGGCAACAATGACATCAGCTTTTCCTAAGCGAATTAAATTCAATGCATCGACAATAGCGTGAGCCGATGATGCGCAAGCAGAAACCGTCGTATAGTTCGGACCCTTAAATCCGTTTTCTATAGCGATCATAGCTCCTGCCATATTAGCAATCATCTTTGGAATAAAGAAAGGGTTGAAGCGTGGTGTTCCGTCTCCCTTTGAAAAAGTATCACACTCTTCAAAGAACGTTTCCAAACCACCGATTCCAGCCCCCCATATTACGCCAATTCGTCTCTTGTTCATCTGTTCCAGATCCAAACCTGCATCTTTAATAGCCTCTCTTGCAGCAATAATACCGAATTGAGTATAAAGATCCATTTTACGAACCTCTTTTTTATCGAAATATTCAGTCGGTTCGTAATTTTTCACCTCACAGGCAAACTGTGTACGAAAATTTGATGCATCAAAACGAGTAATAGGACCGGCGCCACTAACACCTTTAATCAAATTGTCCCAAAACTCCGGTACATTTTTACCAAGTGGATTTATTGTTCCAAGACCTGTAATTACTACTCGTTTCAAATTCATAAAATAGATATTGGTTTTTTACTTTGCGTTAGCTTCTACGTAAGAGATAGCATCACCTACAGTAGTGATCTTTTCTGCCTGATCGTCCGGAATAGTGATGTTGAACTCTTTCTCCAATTCCATGATCAATTCTACTGTGTCCAAAGAGTCAGCTCCCAAATCATTCGTAAATGTAGCCTCCGGAGTAACTTCAGTTTCATCTACTCCTAATTTGTCAACAATGATAGCTTTAACTCTACTTGTAATGTCAGACATAACTTTAAATTTTAATTAGACATTTAATTTAATTCATGCACATTTTTCAAACGCGCATATTTTTCAAACTCGGTGGCAAAGTTAGAGTTTATTTTTTTTCTAAAAAATTTTTTGGGAGGAATATAACTTTTACTACCTTTATGCAATTGATTTATAACGATTTACAAAATGAAAAAAATAGCAATATTTGCCTCTGGATCAGGTTCTAACGCTGAAAACATCATCCGGCATTTTGCTTCTAACAATCAAATTTCCGTCGATTCGGTCTTTTGTAATGTAGCCGATGCCTATGTTTTGACAAGAGCTCAAAAATACCATATACCGACCTTTGTATTTGATAAAAAAGAACTCGTTGATCCGGACCGGCTTTTAAAACAACTTCAGGAAAGACAAATCGATTTCATTGTCCTGGCAGGCTTTCTGTGGCTTATGCCCCCTCATATCACAAACGCCTATACACGACGTATCATCAATATCCATCCGGCCTTATTACCCAATTATGGAGGAAAAGGCATGTACGGCATGAAAGTACACGAAGCTGTCATTGCCGCAGGAGAAAAAGAAAGCGGTATCACAATACATTATATTGACGAACATTACGACAAAGGGACCGTCATTTTCCAGGCCAGATGCGATATCAGCCAAGCCGACGATCCGGAAAGCCTGGCACAGAAAATACATGCTTTGGAATATGAATATTTTCCTAAAGTCATTGAAGAAACCATTAATAAATTTTAGATTGCAGACGAAACATGACTTTTCATGTAATCATAAATCAAAAATCGTAAATATACAGAATGAAATTTACTCATTTTCACGTACATTCTCAATATTCGATTCTGGACGGAGCAGCCAGCATTCCCGGTTTGGTAGACAAGGCGGCAGCGGACGGTATGACGGCATTGTCACTTACCGACCACGGCAATATGTTCGGCATTAAACTTTTTTATGACACCTGTAAGCAAAAAGGCATTAAGCCCATATTAGGCTGCGAAGCTTATGTTGCCCGGGTATCCTTATTCAACAAAGAAAAACCGATCGACCGTTCGGGAGAACACCTTATTATATTAGCAAAAAATCGTACCGGTTATCTGAACCTGGTGAAATTATGCTCTACCGCCTTTGTAGACGGCTTTTATTACCGCCCCCGTATAGACAAACGGGAACTCGAAAAACACCATGAAGGATTGATTATCTCCTCTGCCTGTCTCGGAGGTGAAATCGACCAAAAAATCATGGCCGGAGACCTTGCAGGAGCCGAGGCCGCTGCACAATGGTATAAAGACCTGCTCGGAGAAGATTATTATCTGGAGGTAATGCGTCATCCGGCAGCAGACCCCAGACAAAGAGCCGAAATCTATGACAATCAGCAACTCTGTATTCAGGAAAAAATAAAAATAGCCCAAAAATTAGGTATCAAACTCATCGCCACCAACGATGTACATTTTTTGAATGCAGAAGATGCAGAAGCGCACGACCTGTTGATTTGCCTGAACACCCGGAAAGACATCGATGACCCGAACCGGATGCGCTATACCCGCCAGGAATGGTTTAAAACAACACAGGAAATGATAGACCTTTTTCCTGATTTACCGGAAGCCATCGAAAACACACAGGAAATCGTTGACAAAGTCGAAGATTATCAATTGGACTCCGACCCCCTGATGCCTGTATTCCCCATTCCGCCAGAACTCGGAACAGAAGAGGAATACCGCCGGAAATATACCCAGGAAGACCTTTTCAATGAATTTACCCGGGATGAAAAAGGGAACGTGGTCATGTCCGAAGAAGAGGCCCATAAAAAGATCAAAAAATTAGGAGGTTACGAACGGATTTACCGTATCAAACTGGAAGCCGACTACCTGAAGGAATTGACCATGAAGGGGGTGATAAAACGCTATGGCGAAAACCCGTCCCCTGAAGTCATGGAACGAATCAACTTCGAATTACACATCATGAAAACCATGGGATTTCCCGGTTATTTCCTGATTGTGCAAGATTTTATTCAGGCAGCCCGGGATATGGGCGTAATCGTAGGTCCGGGACGCGGTTCTGCAGCGGGCAGCGCTGTCGCTTATTGCTTAGGTATTACCAATATCGATCCCATCAAATACGATCTGCTGTTCGAACGTTTCCTGAATCCGGATCGTATATCGCTTCCCGATATAGATGTCGACTTTGACGACGATGGCCGCCAACGGGTGCTCGAATGGGTAACGCAGAAATACGGTGCAGACAAAGTTGCCCACATCGTAACTTTCGGCAGTATGGCTGCTAAAATGGCCATCAAAGACGTTGCCCGGGTACTGAAGCTCGATTTGTCAGAAGCCAACCGTCTGGCTAAAATGGTCCCGGAAGCTCCCAAAATGACATTGAAAAAAGCCTACAAAGAAAATCCGGACCTCGCCAAAGAAAAAGATTCTCCGAACCCACTGATATCAAAAACAATACATTTGGCAGAAACCCTGGAAGGCTCCGTCAGACAAACCGGAGTGCACGCCTGTGGAATTCTGATCAGCCGGGATCCGCTCACAGACCATATTCCAATCATGCCGACAGAGGGCGAAAGCCTCATGACAACACAATATGACGGCCACTTTGTTGAACCGATCGGACTGATTAAAATGGATTTTCTGGGATTACGAACCCTTTCCATCATCAAAACCTGTCTGGAAAACATCAAAAAATCCAAACACCTCGTCCTCGATGAAAACGAAATACCCCTGGATGACGAAGAAACATTTAAACTATTTTCCCGCGGTGAAACTACCGGACTGTTCCAGTTCGAGTCGCCCGGTATGAAAAAGCACCTTCGCGCATTGCAACCGAACCGTTTTGAAGACCTGGTAGCCATGAATGCTTTATACCGTCCGGGGCCGATGGAATATATCCCGCAATTTATCAAGCGTAAACACGGAGAAGAACCCATTGAGTACGACCACCCGATGATGGAGCCCTATTTGAACGACACCTATGGAATCACCGTATACCAAGAACAGGTAATGCTTCAATCCAGGGCACTGGGACTCTTTACCCGAGGTCAATCGGACACCTTGCGGAAAGCTATGGGTAAAAAGAAATTCGAGCTATTGGCCGAATTGAAAGGCAAATTTGTCGAAGGCTGCAAAAAAAATCCGGACTTCGTCAAAGGAGCGCAGGAGAAAGGAAAAAACATTGAAGAACTGGTCAACAAAATCTGGGGAGACTGGGAAGCATTTGCTTCTTATGCATTCAATAAATCACATTCCGTTTGTTATGCCTATATCGCCTATCAAACCGGCTTCCTGAAAGCCCACTACCCTGCCGAATTCATGGCAGCCAACTTGAGTAATAACCTTTCGGATATTACCAAAGTGACCGTTTTCATGGACGAATGCAAACGGATGGGCCTAAAAGTTCTTGCCCCGGACGTCAATGAATCATACAATGATTTCATGGTAAATACCCATGGCGACATCCGTTTCGGAATGGCCGCCATAAAAGGAGTCGGAGAAGGAGCTGTCGAAAAAATCATCGAAGAACGGGAAAAAAACGGTCCTTATAAAGATGTCTTCGACTTTTTCGAACGCATCGACTATAAATCCGTCAATAAAAAAACATTGGAAAACCTGATTACTGCCGGAGGTCTGGACAGCTTCGGTTATCACAGAGCCCAATACCTTCAACCTGTGGATGCAACAATGACCATACTCGACACATTGGTAAACTTCGGGCAAAAAAATCAGAAAGACAGTATGAATTTACAGGTATCCCTTTTCGGAGGCATGGAAGGCTATGAGGTAACCCGTCCCAACATCCCGCATTGTGAGCCCTGGACTGATCTGGAAAAATCCAAAAAAGAAAAAGAATTAATAGGCATTTACCTTACCTCTCACCCCCTGGATCAGTTCAAATTGGAAATCAAAGCCCTTTGTACTCCCTTGGATGAACTGAACAGCAATATGCCTGCATTCCGGGACAAAGACATCACAATTGCAGGCATTATCATTAATAAACGTGAAGGTAAAACCAAAAAAGGAAATGATTTCGGCATCCTGACCATAGAAGATTTCAGCGGTAGTTTTGAATTACCGTTATTCGGAGAAGACTATATCAAATACCGGAACTATTTTATCCTGGAAACGGCTATATACATTAAAGGAAGAGTTCAGGCCAAAAGATGGTCAAGTGATCCGGACGACCTCTCTTTCAATATCCTGAGCATCGATTTACTAAACGTAATAGGCGAAAACCTCGTAAAATCCGTTACCCTGCTTGTCGATATCGAACAATTAAACCTGGAAACTTTAAACGAAATCAATAACCAATTCATCAGGCAACATCAGGCAGAAAAAGAAACAAATAATATTCCTCTGAATTTTATCCTGTTCGATAAAAGCGGATACAATGTTAAAATGTTCTCACGAACCTGTCAAATAGAACGTTCCAGAGAATTGTATGAATATTTTGAAAATAATGATGCCATTAAAATGAAAATTAATTAATTTCGCAAAGTGAACAGAGAGTATCTATAGAATTTCCCGGAGAAAAAAAATTTCCGGAAAATATGGATTGTAATACATGCATGTGATTCATTTATAAACAGAATAAACTTATAACTAAAAACAATATCATGGCTATAGTAGTTAACGATTCTAATTTTGAGGAAGTAGTGTTAAAATCCGAACTTCCTGTTATGGTAGACTTTTGGGCAGAATGGTGCGGTCCCTGCAAAATGATGTTACCGATTGTCGAAGAAGCAGCTACAGAATATGCCGGGAAATTAGTCGTTGCCAAAGTTGATGTTGACAGCAGCCCGGGTACAGCAGCTCGTTTCGGTATTCGTAATATCCCGACAATACTTTTCTTCAAAAACGGAGAAGTAGTAGACAAGCAAGTCGGCGCAGCCCCAAAAACATCATTGGCTGAAAAAATCAAAGCCGTACTCTGATACTAAAATGGAGAATTGAAAGTCATTTAATTTATCACTTTCATTCTCCATTCTTATTTTCAACCTTTCATTTCCCATTCATTTGTGTCTGTATCCTTAGAAGAAATTGTCCAATACGAACAATTTGACAATCTCGAATTTATTGCCTCCCAGATTGTCGAAGGGTTTATTACAGGGCTTCACCGGAGTCCGTATCATGGCTTTTCTGTAGAATTTGCAGAACATCGTGTTTACAACAACGGAGAATCCACTAAACACGTCGATTGGAAACTTTTTGCCCGGACAGAAAAACTGTTCATAAAACAATATGAAGAAGAAACCAACCTACGCTCTTATATTGTATTGGATACTTCTTCATCTATGTTATTCCCATACAAATCGGGAAAAATCTCTAAATTATCATTTTCCGTATACTGTGCGGCAGCATTGATTTATATGCTGCGAAAACAACGGGATGCTGCCGGATTATGTTTGTTTTCGGATAAAATCGAAACATTGACCGATACCAAACTGAATACGACACATACACAAATGATCTATTCTCTGCTGCAAAATCTGATCAAAGAAAACGCCATTCCGTTAAACCGCCCGACCACGACAGCCAATATCCTGCATCAACTGGCAGACAGTATTGGCAAACGTTCCTTAATCGTTCTTTTCTCAGATATGTTCACCAACGGCGACACCGAAGAACTGTTTGCAGCATTACAACACCTCCGCTATAACAAACACGAGGTCATACTCTTCCATGTCAAAGACAAAAAAATGGAAGAACAATTTCAGTTTTCCAATCGTCCGCACATTTTTATCGATCTGGAAAGCGGCAAAGAAATCAAGTTCTCGCCCAACGAAATCCGGGAAACCTACAAGCAAAAAATCGCCGAATTCTACAAAGAATTAAAACTTCGTTGCAATCAATTCCGCATCGACTTTGTAGAAGCCGATATAAATGAAGGATTTCGTGAAATTCTTCTTCCTTATCTGATCAAAAGAAGCAAACTTTATTAACGGACTTCATCCGGCCACGGACAAGGCTTCCCCGTCTTCTTAAAAGAAGGACGTTGGGCGTTCACCGACCGAAGATATTTCCCCAACTCTCCGGATAATTTATGGACTAATTTCGGATTGCGGCTGGCACAATCATCCTTTTCGCCGATATCTGCCCGGATATTAAACAACTCCTTTTTCCCGGTCTCATAATAATATACCAACTTCCAATCACCGTTTCTCACTACCGATGTTGCACCGATTCCGGGCCCCGTATTTCCCCAAAGATTCGGGTAATGCCAAAATAATTTACGCCCTTTAAAGGTATCGCCGGTTTCTTTTAACATAGGAACAAAGCTAACTCCGTCGATATGCTGTACTGTCTTATAATCAGTAATTCCGGCCATTTCCAGTATCGTAGGATAAAAATCTTCGATAATCAACGGCTTATCACAAACAACACCGGGTTTCACAACGCCGGGCCATTTCACCAGCATAGGCTCGCGTATGCCCCCTTCATAAGCAGAACCTTTCCCACTGTTTAACGGTGCATTTTGAGTATGTGGCACTCCATCCCTCCATCCCGGTTCGGAAGCCAGGCCCCCGTTATCGGACATAAACAGGATCACCGTCTGATCCGCCAAATCGTATTTCTCCAAATAATCCATCAAATCTCCCAGACTTTTATCCATTCCTTCCACCAATGAAGCATATGCAGCATCCTTCGGTTGAAGCCCCTTATCCAGATATTTTTGATAAAAACGCATATCGGCATCGATAGGTACATGTACGGCATAATGAGCCATATACAAAAAGAAAGGCTGACCGTATTCCCGGGATTTGTCCAAAGCTTTCATTGCTTCGAGAGTCAAAGCTTCAGACAAAAAAGTGCCGCTGCCCCAATAGTGTTCCAATCCCGGCACGGCAAACCAGGGATTCGGTTTTCCATCCGTACGGTTACCGTAGTTTTTTTCACTTAAATAACTGGTCGGTGCCCCTCCGGCATGTCCGGCAATATTGACTTCAAATCCAAAATGATAAGGACTTTCTCCCGGTGTATTTAAAGCCCCGAAATGCGCCTTTCCACAATGAATCGTATGATAACCGTTATCTTTCAACACCTGCGCCAAACCAGTTACCTGAGTCGTATGCTCTATACCCGGAACCTGACAAATCCCGTTTACGTTCCACTCCGGCAATTGCAAAACATCACTCTTCCGGTCAGTAGACTGATTTTTAGGATAAGTCCAGTTTGTCACCCGGTGTCTGGCGGCATTCATACCTGAAAATAAACTGCAACGGCTGGGCGAACTGATACTACATGCATACGCTTGGGTAAACTTCATTCCCTGCGCAGCCAGACGCTCCATATTCGGAGTTTCAAACATTTTATTATAAGGTGTCTCCTTTTCCCAAAAAGGCACTGAAGTATCCTGCCATCCCATATCATCCACCAAAAATAAAATGATATTGGGACGTTTTTCTAACTGGGCAGACTGTCCGTAACCGGTCAGCCCAGCCAAAGGAAGAGCCAAAGTCAATAAAAACTCTTTATTCATAACATTTTGTATTTCATGATTTTACAAATCAATCACTATTCGCTGCGGTTTATCAACCGCAATACTTCGCAATCCGGGGGTTTCTCCCGAATCACACCACACTTTCAATATCCCGCAATCGGCAACATCCACAACTAAACGATGCGGATGACAGGATACAATATTTACCGTTGCCGGAGAAAGATACTTCTCCTGCAAGCCGATAACAGCCCACCCGTCTGTCACAGGACAAAAGTAAAGTAAACGATCGCAGAATCCTTTCAAATCCACCTGCAAACTATCTTCCAAAATTTCTGCCTTCCGGCTTTCCCAGTCATAAACCACCATTCGTTCCGGCATACTCACCCGCTTACCTGTCATACACTCCCGCTGCAAATAATCTTCCCGTCGCAAAACAGCCGTAATATTGCGGTATTCCGAAGCTTTATTCAAATTATAACATATCATAGCCATAGCCTTCTCACCTACCGGAGCAATAACCCGAAAAGCCTTTCCGCTATACACCGGATTGGTAAACACAGACTCAGGCGCCGGCACGGCCGGAGCTTCAGGACGGTACAAAAGGCCTTCTTCATTGACCAGCGGCCAAATCAATTCTCCGGCAAAATCTTCCGGAGCATCCGACAAATAAACAGGTCCGCCGGAAACAGCCTTGGAACGGGCCATCATCCCGCCGCAAACCGTATCACACGAATGAAACATATCGTGGTCAGGCCACACGGTTTGCCCTAACCACAAGGTATTCATATACGACTGAAACAAATGAGAGCGGGCCATATCCTCATCAAATTTCTTATAATCGATACTTACCCGGGTCACAGCACTGTAACGCGTATGATCCGTATTCAAAACATTCTGTGCCATACAATTGATAAGCCCTAATCCCAAGCGATGCGCTTCCTTTTCCAACGCTTTATTACATTCCCGGGCCTGATATATAACCCGTCTTCCTCCCATATACAAAGGCAGAACAAAAGACTGTACATCGATTTTCAGAAAATCGAAACCGTAAGATCTCAAACTTTCCAGATAATAACGGTAATAAGCCTCAATATCCTCGCTACGTTTACCCGGCAACAGCGAATGCTGAAATACATACAAATGCTTACGGACATATTCCGGAAAATCATTCTCCAAAGCGATACCCTGCCAAAAACCGGGAAATCCATACCACAATCCCATCCAGCGGATTTTATCCGGATCACGCATATTGAGCAACGGAGCCCACCCGGAAGGAAACTTCAGACTATCCGGCTTAAAGCTGGTCAGTTGCTCCGCTTTATTGCGGACATGTCCGTCATCGATCAACACATAGCGTACCGGCAATCCGGACTCTTCTATCCGGCAAATATCTTTCTCCAACTGCCCCTCATTGATATTCCGGTAATAATGCTCCCAGGTACACCATCCCAAATAAGAAAAAGGTTCATACCATTTTTTATCTTTTCTGGCAGATAAATCAGCAATCCTCCGGTCTGCCGTCAGCTTTTTATATGCCTTATCCAAAGTCCCGTAAACGGAAGTATCCGATGACGATAACAAAAAGGGCACCTTCCCGTTCAATGTGTCCAATCCCAACGTAGAAACCAGAACATTCACCGTCCCATCGGTATTTACACGAAACCAGCTCAAACTATTTTCCCCAGCCACCGCTTTCAAAAAAAGACACTTTCCATCCTTCAAATGCAATAACAAAGCATCACCCGCCACACATACTTTCCCATTCGACGGAATACCCGGATAATCATCTGCCCTCAAATCCGCAATTTTCTTAAAATACCAAGGCAAAAGCCGATTCGTATTATTCGGCCAACTATGATCTCCCGCCCGGAAATCCCGGCTAAAAAATACACCTTCTACATACTCCGGCAATATCAACTTATAAATCAGTGTCGTCTGAGCTTCCGGCAACTGTTTTTCCTCCCAGATTTTCTCGGCTGCATGCTGACGCAAATCCACGGGAACTCTCATTGCATAAGCCGGTACAGTATCAAAACTCTTTCCCCGTTCATATAAAAAACAATTCTCCTCTTGAGCATATCCTTCCGCGATCTGAAATACGATGAAAAAGATCAAATAAAACTTCCGCATACCGGATTTTCCCTTGTTCCTTTTCATTTTTCACCTCCATATACGCTGAAATTCAGGACATCCGGAACATCTACCGCTTCCACAACCGTCAATCGCACAACTTTCGTTTTCAAAGACGGAAATTGCTGTATACGTTTATGCCCCACAGACTCTCCCTCACACACAGTTTGCCACATTCCGTCCACTTTAGCCTCTACCTTATACCGCCGGATTCGTTCACCTTTGCTGATATCTTCCTGTATAATGCAACTATGTATTTCGGTCTCTTTACCCAATTTTAATTCCAAGCGATTCCCGCTCCCTTTAACGGATTTCAAAGGAGTAGCGAACCGCTCCCGTACCGCATCCCCGAATTCTTTCAGCCGAAGCGAATCACCGGCAGGAAGCAGACCGGAAGGATCGGGAGTCAGGCCAAGTATCAAGGTCGCATTCCGTCCGACAGATTTACGATACATATTCATCAAATCAGTCAAAGGATAAACGGCATCTTCATCTCCGGGCTCCCAAAACCATTCGTGCCTCCCCTCTGCCCCGCGCAAAGGAGTATCGGCCATAGCCGGAACCCAATATTTTCCGTTCGGATCACCGTGCTTCAACAAAAGCAAATGTTCCTCATCCGAATCCGACTGCTTATGATGAGAATAAGGTTGCGGAAAAGAGGACCAGCAAGGGTAAGCTACCGTACCGGTTTCCGAACCACCCCAACGGAAATCAGCTCGTTGCACATTGTGATAAAATAAACAATCAGGCTGATATTTTGTAACCACAGGCAATACATCCGGTCCGTCTCCTTCCGGATCGTCCGCACCTCCGTCAAACCAGATCAGAAACAAATCACCGTAACGGGTACACAACTCTTCCACCATCTTTTCACACATCTGTTTATACCATTGTTGACGGTTACGGGCAAATACCCCCTCTCCCTGCGCTTTGAAATTATGAATCCCCAGCAGAGAATTCCAACGAATACCGACATAAATGCCCGGCATAATCCCATATTTACGGCAAGAATTCACAAAATCACGTACAATATCCCCTTTTCCATCCCTCCATTTTACAGCCTTCAGGCAATAGGGATTCACATCACTCTGATACAAAGCAAAACCTGTTTCATGCGTGGCCGTCAATACGGCAAATTTTGCTCCGGCATTCTTTGCAGCAACAACCCATTGATCGGTATCCAAATGTTCCGGATTAAAAATATTATAATCTGCGACCGGCGTAATCCGGTTATTCCCCTGCCCGTATTTTTTCCCGTCAAACACATGCAGATCATAATGGAAAACAACTCCCAATTCAGCCTCGTGCCATTTCAATTGAGACCGCGACGGCACAGGATGCCCCGCCGTTTGAGCCATTGTCCCGGATAATAGAAAACAAAAAGTAAAAAATAAAAAACACTTCCTCATTTTATAAAAATATCATTATTTACAAAAATATAAAAATTATTATAAACGGAAACAACCGAAAGAATCACTACATCAGGAATTGCAATCCATAATACGGCAATGTATTACAGATTGCAATCCGATCTTCCGGATATAAACCGGCTTCATTCAGAATATCAATACTCGGCTTTCGAACCGACTTCTATCTTCCAGCCCGGATTCTGATAAATCACCGAAGTCGTAACGTCACCTCCCTCTTTCGGCGTACTCTTCGTAAAATGGTAATAGGCAATCGGATCCAGGTAATGAGCCTGCGGAAAATTATAACCACCGAAAGCCAGATTATTCCGATTGATAGACAACGGACGCAAATACTTATACGAACGGGTGGAAACATTGGGAGCATCTGATTCTCCTTCCGGTTTCAGATTGTCATATAACTTATACATTTCATCCCACAAATTGATACCTTCGATATAATATCGCTGCATTTGATCCAAAGCCCTCCAGCGGTACAAATCGTCTTTACGCATTCCTTCTGCAATAAATTCACAGCGGCGTTCCCGGCGAATATTATATAAAGTGGCGTCTACCGGATTACTTCCGGAATATTTTGCCAAATCACGCTCCCGAGACAAATCAGTATGAGCTATCGTATTATTAAAATCCGTATCCACACCGGCACGTCTTCGCAACGCCTGCCAATACTCCCGGCTTTTCCCATCCAAACTACCGTTTTTTACATAGTCAGCCTCAATATAGTTCAAATAAGCCTCCGCCACCCTGAAAATAATACAAGGGGATACATACTGTACATTGATCAGATATTCTGTATTTACCAATCCTTTCTTTATAGAATACCCTGTCGTCGTCCTTACTTCAGCATCCCCACCCGTCAAATCCGGCTTTTCGAAATAAAAATCAGGACGTAACTGATCACCGGCAACCAACACAGAAGATGTTAAACGTATATCTCTATCGTGTAAAACATCTTCCAATGTCTCATCTCCTTTATAAACAGCATCGGCATAAATCGGTAAACCGCTCGTCATTAAAAAACTTTCCACCAAAGAGCGGGAAAACCCCGTATTTCCTCCACCGTTACTCTGCAAATAAGATTGTACATAATGAGACACCTTTTCTTCCAGACTGTATGCCCGGAATAAAAGTACTTCAGGCACTGTATTGAGATTTGCCATTCTGAACATACCGGCATAATCGTCGTACAAAGCGATCGAAGAAGCCACCTCGTCAGCAGCCGTCATCGCCTGTGTCAGGAAAAAGTCAATTTCCCGGTTTAAATCGATCGTAAAATCTGCCAGATAATCCGCATTCGCCCCCGGCCAGTCAGGACCACCGGGAACACGGGCAGTGCCGGCATGGTATTTTAACCAGGTACCTTCATATAAAGCAACCCTGGATTTAAACAAAAGAGCCGCATTCCGGGTCAACCGGTTTGAAGCCGGAGCAGCCGGTTGCATATACAAAATTGCAGAATCCAGATCCGACAAGATAAAACGGGCAACCTCATTTCGGGGCCTGCGTTTATTGGCTTCTACCAATTCGCTGTAATTGTCGTCCAACACCTTGGTGATAATCGGGAAATCTCCGACAGCCGTCAATTTGGAAAAATAAATATACGCCCGAAAAAAATACATCTCACCAATATAATGGCGGATATTGTTTGTAACACCTGAAATTTTCCCTTCTCTGTATTTTGGCAATACATCTTCAAAGAAATAATTGCAATCCCGTATAGATTCAAAATTCCAGGCTCCACCGGATTGTCCTACCGTCTTCTGACCCAGAATAAAATTTCCGTTTGAACTTTGAGACGTCTGATTATCACTATTATTATCGTAACCGTATTGCCCGATTCCGGAATATCCGGCAGGAGTACGGAACAAGGAGTATTTTGCTGCTCCGTAAGCCGCCAGTTGATCTTCCGTATTCAGGTATACATTCGGAGTCACGGCCGCCTTCGGTTCGAGATCCAGGAATGCATCACAAGAGACGGCTCCGGTCCCCAGAAAAATAGATAATACAATGTATATTATTCGTTTCATAACCTTTCATTTTTAAAATGTAACATTTAATCCGCACGACAAAACACGGGAAAGCGGATACACCTTACCGTCTGAATACTTCCCGTCATACGCTTCTGGGTCGAATATTTTCGACATTTTTGTAAGCGTAAACAAATTATCCCCGGAAAAATAAACCCTCACCCGTGAAAGACCTATTTTCGCGACAAGATGCGTCGGTAACGAATAACCGATCTGCAAATTTTTCAACCGGAGATAAGCAGCACTCTGTACATAACGGGTCTGATTCTGGTTGTTTTTCTGGGTACCGAATATAGGACGGGGATAATACGAGTTTACATTAGCTCCCAACGGATCACCTTCCGGCCGGAAAAAATCATAATGCTCTTTCAGTCCCATAGCCTGCCACATATTACCCGTTGCTCCCCAAAAGTAATTTCCACCCAACAGGGCATCCCGTTTACCGACTCCCTGGAAAAAAGCCCTGAAATCAATACCTTTCCAATCGGCACCCAATGTCAATCCAAAAGAATAACGAGGGGTCGTATTACCGATCACTTTCAAATCACCCGGATTCTTAGCCGTATAATCTCCCGTCGTAATCTCGCCGTCATCATCCAGATTCCGGAACATCACATCGCCCGCAGCCCATGCCGTACCGAGACGCTCCTGATTCGTATGGGCCAAATGAGCCTGCATTTCCGCATCCGTCTTTGCAATACCCACGGTTTCATAACCCCAGATTTGCCCCAATATCTGCCCTTCATAATAAGTTCCCAAAGATTTACTTTCATTCGGATATTTGGTTACCTCTCGTTTGAAATCAGAAACATTAAAAGATATCGTATACCCGAAATCGCGGATCCGGTCGTTCCAGGTCACCTGAAATTCCCATCCTTTCGTCACCATCGTCGCATTGTTCCGTTTCGGCAAATTACCGGTAGCGATACCGATAACGGTAGAAACTTCTGCCGGCGGACCGACCATATCCTCTGTGGTACGTTTATACCATTCTCCGGATATATTCAGGCGATTATTCAGCAGGCCCAGGTCCAAACCGATATTCAGACTCTTTACTTTCTCCCAGGTCATATTCCGACTGTTCATATAAGGAGCCCACGCTGTATTCGGTTTTTTTCCATCGATCAGCCAACTGCCGTTCGCAGTACCTACCGGTTGTGTCAAATAAAAAGGATAATACGTAGCCGTCGGATTTCCCTCTACATACGTATTCTGGTTACCCAGCATACCCCAGGATACCCGAGGTTTCAACATATTGACATAAACGACATAATCTTCCCAGAATTTTTCCCGGGCTATATTCCAGCCAACCGAAAATGAAGGGAAAAAATTCCAACGTTCACTCTTCATAAAACGGGAAGAACCATCGTAGCGACCGTTAATTTCCAACAGGTAACGACCGTCGTAATCATAATTGATTCGCCCGAAGAAACCCGCCGTAGACCATTGACCGAGATACCCACTCGTCACATCTTTACCTGCCGCTGTATTGATAGAAGGAACTTCGTCCGTAATCACATCGTCCCGCCTCACACCGACATCCTCGGTCTGAAACAACTCGGCATTGAATCCGATCATTACTTTAAAATTGTGCATTTCATTCAATGTCAGCGAATAATCGGAATAGGTACTCACTGTTGTCAGGTTCGTTTGCTGACTGGCATAATAAGCCCAGGTACTTCCTTCAGGAGAATTATCGTTGAATTTCATCAGCTTCGGAGTACCGTCTGATGTATATTCGTATACCTTAGCCAGATTCTGTCGCCAGATCGTATTTACCAGCCGATGACCGAAATCGGCCGTAATATTCCAGTTCTCTAAAGGAGTGATTACCACATTTCCTTGAGTATATATCTGATCCTTACGCCGGAAATAACGTCCTCCGTTCTCAATCTGCTCCAACTTCGAATTACGCATATAATGACCGTTCGGATCCTTGAAAGGCATCGTTGGCCATGTACGGGAAATGTCGTGATAATACAAGCCATTATCATCGGCAAACAAAGGTTTATCCAGATCTTCCCGGATCAAGCGGGTCCGTAACCCTACCCGTAACCAATCCGTTACCTGGGCAGAAATATTCCCGGCCACATTAATACGTTCAAACAAATCGTCTCCGTATTTCAAAAGCCCTTCCTGGTTCATATATGCAGCAGACATAAAATAACTCAGACTTTCGGATCCTCCGTTCACATTGAACGAATGCTCCTGAGTAAAAGCCGTCTTGTCAAAATGTTTCTTCGTCCAGTTTTCATTGGCATTTGCCTTTGTATGAAACTGAAACATACCGTTATCCGGATTAGGAATCGTCGTCGTTTTCAATTCTCCTTTCTGATAAGCAAGAATACGTCCGATCGTCTCGTCGTCAAAAACAACACCTCCACCTCCGTTGAGAGAAGCCCGGTTAAAATACATCGCAAACTTATACGAATCAAGCATGTCCGGTAAATTGATCGGACGGGCAAAACGAAAACTGTTACTGTATGTCACTGTAGCCCTGCCGGACTTACCCGACTTTGTCGTAATCAATATCACCCCGAACGGAGCCCGCGATCCGTAAATCGCTGCTGCTGCCGCATCTTTCAACACGGATATCTTTTCAATATCATCCGGATTCAAAGCATTCATATCCCCTTCGATTCCATCGATCAATATCAATGGCGCTCCGCTCGATCCCGTTCCGATCGTCCCTCCTCCGCGGATGTTCACATTCAACGTATTTCCCAAAGCACCACCGACATTATTTACAGAAAAATTCAACCCGGGAACAACACCCTGCAAAGCCTGACCGACCGAAGCTACAGGACGCGAATCGAGAGCTTTTACATCAACAGTTGTAACAGCTCCGGTAAGATTCTCTTTCCTCTGGCTACCGAATCCCACCACGACAACTTCTTCCAATTGCTCTGTGTCTTCCAGCAGAACGATATTTAATTCTCCCCCCTTATTCACCTTTACATCCTGTGTCACATAACCCACACATGAAAACCGAAGCACCGCACCCGGCAATACCTCCAACTCGAATTTACCGCCGATATCCGTCGCTACTCCTTTACCCGTACCTTTGATTAAAATACTTACCCCGGGAATTGTTCCGTTCTGATCCGATACTACACCGTAAACTTTCAATTTTTCAGGTTCCGGAAGTTGAGATTCCAGCGGCTTAACCACCACCATGTCCCCTATAAACTCAAAAGAAAACCCCGGCCCAAAAACCCGTCCTAAAACAAGATCAAGAAATTCATTCTCTGCTTTCACACTCACTCGGCTCTCCACATCAACCTCCCGGTCACTGTAAAAAAAGTCCAAACGGGTCTGGCTCTCCAATGCATCAATCACACGCTTCAACTTTACATCTTGCAAAGAGAGAGAAACACGTTGCATCTGCGCCTCTACCGTGGCACTCAGATTCTGTCCGTAACAAAGAAGGAGGATGAAAAACAATTTCAACACCCAAAAACGCCGGAAAAACAATTTCACGCCTCCACTTTCATCTACATTCGATTTTTTTTTCATAGTTTTGTTGAATTAGATTTAACAATCGTCCCTGTTAAGGGACATCCAGCCGGTATTTGTTGCTGCAAATACCGGCTTTTTATCATCGTACAACAACCCGCCTGCCGTCTATCTCAAACTCCACACCACGTGTCGTCTTCGTTATCAAATCAGCAATCTCTTCAATAGAAAAATATCTATAAATGACTCCGGTAAAAAGATAAGACCGGGCACGTTCATTCTCAAAATAAAATACCACATCATACCATCTCTCCAGCCAGCAAGAAAGGTCTTCCAGACTCATGCGGTCAAAATAAAACTTACCCTTCAACCAGGAAACGCAAGCACTGACATCCACTTCTTTGACACGCACAACACCGTCACCCACTTCAGCCTGCTGACCCGGTAATAATACGGTATAATTTTTCTGTAAGAAATCCCTCACCCAAACCAATCCTTCCACAAGCGTAGCCTTAACATTCCCTTCAGTTGCATAAGCACAGACATTGAATTCCGTCCCCAAAACCTTTAAACGCATCCGGCCCGATTCTACAATAAAAGGCTTCGTCGTATCTGCCGTAACCTGAAAATAAGCCTCTCCATCCAAATAAACACGCCTTTCACAACCGATAAAAGAAACCGGAAACCTTAAACGGGAATCCGAGTTCAGCCGAACCCGGCTACCGTCCGACAACTCCAACTCATAATCCGATACACGGGGAACCACCAGTGTATGAAAAATCTCCCGTTCAACAGGTACATTCACCCGACCATAGGAAACTGATCTAAAAGAATCGATCCGCATACGGATATTCCGATCGTCAAACACCGTATCCCGCTCGATGGCAGATAAGTCAACCTCTTTACCATCATCCAATACTAATACCGCACCACAAAACGGTTTTAAACCGACCGGTTCCGACACCGGACTGTAAATCTCATATTTCTGCTTACTCTCTCTCACCACACGAAAAGCAACCACCATAAACAGGGAAAAAATAAAAACGGCAGCATACTGCATCGAAACACGAATGACGCGAAAACGCCGCTCACGAGCACGGATCCGGGAAAGAATATTCCGCCAGATCTTTTCCCGGTCCGGGCTAAAAGCCTCCTCACAAACCTCCAGCTCTCCGGAAATCAATCGTTTCAAATCCGGAATCGTTTCACTCATATCACGCAATAACCTCCACCCCTCCTTTTCCTTCTTCTCCCAACATGAAAAAAACAGCCTTGAAATAATATCCTTATCTTCCATATTTTCAATGACATTCGTAAAAATTAAACGACCGTT
>NZ_DOED01000032.1:2686-2940 GCF_003524185.1 Culturomica sp. | reverse complement strand
AAACGACCGTTAAAACTGGATTGACAGAATCGTTTTTACAGAATAATCAATGATGGATATTTTCCGCCCTGTGTGATGACAATAATTTACTCCTGAACTTTGTTTGTGGTTGGTTTAGTATTTGGATGTCAGCGGTATGAGAATTAGCAAGAAGGGCTGCAATAACCAAAAGAAACGAAGTACATCCACTTGGTTCATAGATACAATGAAACCTATAAACCTCAAGGTTTTTCAGCCAATTCAAACGGTCGTTT
>NZ_DOED01000032.1:0-2485 GCF_003524185.1 Culturomica sp. | reverse complement strand
AACGGTCGTTTTCTTGAGACAAAACCCGTTTGTCTTAAATAAGGCAAGTTTAAAGCAAAAAAGGGTGAAAAAAATAAAAAAATTCTATTCGAAAATTTCGGAAAAACCGAACAATAAAACCCATAAAAGGAAATCCGGCTCTAAATCGCAGGCATCCGTCCTTAACTTTTTATAAGCATATTTGATTTGGGTCTTCACAGTATTTACCGATATACCTAACTGCTCGGCAATTTCTTTATATTTCAGACCTTCTACACACCCCAATACAAATATTTCCTTACATTTGGGAGGTAATTGCTCCAATAATTCGATCAGCCTCGAACGCAACAATTCAAGACGTTCTTCCGAGTAAACTTCTTCCTCATCACTTTTCGTCTGCAAAAATTTCCGTTGATATTCCCTCTCCACTTCGAGACGCAGCTTATAATTGATACAGGCATTCTTGACGGCCTTCAACAAATACCTTACTAATAAACCGTTCAGATCGATTTTCCGGGCATTATGCCACAAATACAAAAAAACATCCTGTACAATATCTTCAGCTACTTCTTTTTCCTTAACAACTCCCAGTGCATAAAAATACAACCGATCCATGTATTTGTCAAAAACACATTTGAATGCCTCCCGGTCCCCTCCCTGAATTTGAGAAAAAAGTACAGAATCATTGCTCATCAAGTGCTCATTTTAGAAATTCAAAAGTAATATAGTATAACGCCGTCAATCCAAAAACATGGCAAAAGAATCATTTGTCCGATCCAACCATTTTCGCAGCAATTTCTTAAATTTAAGTTCCAAATCGGGATTTTCCGTAACAATATTCTTCAATTCATACGGATCATCACTCCGGTCGAAAAGCACCGTTTCTGTTATTGTTCCGTTTTCAACCTTTATTGCAAAAGTATACCGTTTACCCCGCAATCCTCGCCAACCGTTCGTACTCCGCGCAGGCTCGATTCGATAGTAAGGCTGAAAATCCGGCTGGAACCCATTACCGGAAATAATTCGTTCCGATAAATCGAATGTTTCTACCTGCAAAGGAATAACCGATTTATATCCCATCAACGACAATAAAGTAGGATACAGATCGGCCAAAGCAATACGGGAATCAGCATCCCGACGTGGTTTAATCCTTGCAGGCCATGTCACAATCATCGGTATACGCATCGCCTCTTCATAATAGATATCCTTGCCGATGACACCGTGCATGCCCATACAGTCACCGTGATCGGAAGTAAATACAACAATTGTATTTTCCCACAGACCTTCCTGCTTCAATGTCTCTACAATCCGGCCGATTTGTTCATCTACTCCGGTCATACAGGCATAGTAATCCTTCACGGAATTCCGATAAAAATCACCGTTGGAATTGCCTTTTTTCGGAATGTCCGGACGCTGACACCATTTTTCAATATCCAGATCTTTATATAATGTTTTGTATTTTTCCGGTACCAACTCATACCCTGTATGCGGCGGATTTATAGACACCACCAAGGCAAAAGGCCGCCCTTCTTCCCTACATCCGTCTTTATTCCTCAAATATTCGATAGCTCTGTCCGTTTCATATTCCGGTCCCCACTGGTTCACATAATAAAAATCATCCCGGCTGGCATCCCGGTTCCAATACATCGGTTTTAAATGATTATCGTAAGTGCCATAAGCAATCCAATAATCAAATCCATGCCGGCGTTCTTTCGGACACCATTCGTTCCAGGCAACCTTTCCTCTGTTATTATAGGTATCCACATAAGGGAAATAAGGCGCATCCAAATGCCATTTTCCAATATATCCCAATGAATATCCCTGATCTTTCAATACATCCGACCAACACCTGGCCTCTACCGGCAATTCTACCCCATAAGGCGCATTCTCTGAATTACAATTACCGGTAACTTTACTGGAAACAGGGTATTGTCCGGTCATCAACATTCCCCGGGCCGGCGAAGAAACCGGATAACTACTGACTGCATTCTCAAAAGCAACTCCCTCAGCCGCCAAACGATCCAAATTCGGAGTGATTACCGGCTCCACATCCAAATATCCCAAAGCAGTTCCCCGCCATTGATCAGCCATAATAAAAACAAGGTTCGGATGTTCTTGAGACTTCTTTGCACAAGATTGAAAAGGCCAGAAAAAAGAAGCTATCCAAGAAAAAATGAAATAATATTTTGTACTTCTCATGTTTGCAAATTTAAACAAAAACAGATACAGACAAAACATAATGAAACGAACAAACATAAAAAAGAAAGGCTCTAACAACTGAATCACAGCGTTAAAGCCTTTTTAACAAAGAGATTTAAGAAATATATTATTCAGAGACTACATTCCATTATTTAGAATCATTCTCAATATACGCATACGTTTAAAAATTCCATCCGGCAGAGAGACAGAACGTTCCCTTCACCGGTGAATCACTGCCTGCCAGCCAGTAAGCAAAGTTCACTTCTGCTCCGCGGTACATCAGACCGCAACCCAGAGTGGCGTAACT
>NZ_DOED01000028.1:0-24266 GCF_003524185.1 Culturomica sp. | reverse complement strand
CAGTTTCGGCAATTTACTCCCGGGGTCACAGTGATGGGACTCTTTTTTTGTAAATAGCCGTAACGCAGTTCCGGCAATTTACTCCCGGAGTCTCAGAAATGAGACTCTTTTTTTGTATATAGTTGTGTGATGTCGTGCAGACAATCGGCACCCCGGGTGTGTCATGGATGCCCCGCCTTTTATATTCCTGCTGATTACGTGGATATTGCGGTAAATTTGATAGTTGTATGATTTTGTTTTTTTGATTTTTTCCGTCTGGCATTTTCTTTACGGCCTGCCTTAATCCGGAGGAGTAATCGTTTATTTCTGTCTGGGATTTCTCAGCGAAATCCGCGTAATTTACATGATTTGATTTAAAACCGTAGACCGAAAATTACACAGTGAGTCCGTCCCACTGTGTAATTTTTCTAAAATGAATTATCACCCCGCAGAGGTTACAGTTATTTATCGGTAGTAAATCGCTGTACGATCTGAGGGGGCGTATATTATCTGATTTGGCAAATTGGTTTTCTGTGTATTTAGGGGGATTGATTTAATTTAAATTTTAAAATCTGCAATTTCTGTTTTTATTTTTGTATTTTTGCATTATAAATTTAACTACATTCTTGTATAATGTTTTATTCTAAACATTATAATCGTTTTTATTATTAAATAACACGCTATGAATATCTATTTTAGTTTTAAAGAAGTTTTCAGTGCTTTTATCGTATTGTTTGCGGTGATTGATATTTTGGGATCTATTCCGATTATACTGGGCTTAAAAGAACGTAATAAGACAGTACATGCCGGTCAGGCTGCCCTTATCTCGTTTGTTATATTGTTTGCTTTTTTATTTGTCGGAAAGTCTTTGTTGGCTCTTTTTAATGTGGATATATCTTCTTTTGCCGTAGCCGGAGCTCTTGTTATTTTGGTCCTGGCTTGTGAAATGATATTCGGGGTCGAGATTTTTAAAAACGACGGTCCGACGGATTCTGCTACGATTGTACCTTTAGTATTCCCATTGATTGCCGGAGCTGCTTCTTTTACAACGCTGTTGTCTTTACGGGCTGAATACAACATTCTGAATATTATTATTGGTTTGGCGTTGAATATTTTGTTTGTGTATTTTGTGCTGAAGAAGGTGGATTATGTTCAACGGGTTGTCGGTAAGGGAGGCGTATATGTGATGCGTAAATTTTTCGGCATTATTTTGTTGGCGATTGCTGTCCGTCTTTTTACCGCTAATTTGAATGCTTTGTTGAATACATTTAACTAGTCAGAATTTATTGATAAAGTTTACGAAACGATTGGCATAAATAAAGTAGAGGATAATCCAGAGTAAAAAACGGAACATACGTCCGAAGAACATCAGAAATAGGGTCACCGGAGGCTTTGTGTGATAAAATCCCAGGGCTACGTTGGCAACATCTCCGATGACGGGAATCCAGACAATAAGGGCAAGTAAACTGCCATATTTGTCGATTTTCACCTTTTGTCGTTCTAATCTTTCTTCTTTTATGTGAAACCAGCGTTTTATTTTTTCTTTATTGCCGGAACGTCCGATGTAATAGATAACAAGGCCCCCTAACCAGTTGCCGGTCGTAGCTGTCAATAAGCATACCCATGGATTAATACCGGCTGCGAGCATACCGACGAATAGGATATCAGCCCCCATCGGTATAAAGAGGGCAGATAGGAAGGAACCGATGAACAGACCGTAATAGCCGTATGCAGAAAGAAATTCGGAAACGGTTAAGGTAATAATTTCAGGTCCCATATATTTAAATTTATTGGGAATTTACGGAATATATGGGATGAAGGTTTGCTTTGAAAATAAAGAACCTTTTAATTGCAGATTTATGATTTTAGATTAAAATGAATCTGATGACGAATCAGTTTACCGGGTAATTTGAAATTTACAATCTAAAATTTACAATTTATATGAATCTCTGTTTTAGGAGATAAAATCAATAAACCGATCGGCATAGTGTATGTAAAGAAACGCCCAGAACATAAAACGTAGCGAACGTCCGATAAACATATATAAAGCGGAGAGTTTAGGGTTGATTTTGTAGAAGCCGAGAGCAATGGCGAAAAGATCGCCGACAATGGGAAGCCAGGCAAAAAAAGCAAGTAGGCTGCCGAATTTATCGATTCGTTTTTTTTGTTTTTCTAATTGTACAGGAGTGACTTTCAGCCAGCGTTCGATCCATTCCCATTTGCCGATCCAGCCGATCCAGTAGGAGGTAAGTCCTCCCAGCCAGTTACCCACTGTGGCGATGGCTACGCAGAGCCATATATTTCCGCCCAAGGCCAGGAGGCCGATTAAAAGCAAATCGGCGCTAAAAGGAATAACGGTCGATGCCAGGAAGGAACCGATGAATAAGCCCCAATAGCCGAGATCGATGAGTGAATCCATGGAGATAAATTGCTATATGCGTTATTGAATAAGGAATATCGAAATCAATAAGTAGAGCAAAGGTAGGATAAAAATTACAGATTTTGAATTTTAAGTTCAGTTGTAATTCATAGATAAATGTATTTTATCTGAGCTGTTATTGTAAACGGACCGGAAGGCTGGAAATAAATTTTACGATCGGAAACATAACAGCCGGTAGAAGTGTATAGAGAGGTGAATGTTGGGATGAAGAAAACCCAAAAGGTAGTTCTGTCGTAAAAAAGAAAGATTAGATTGAAGATTATGAAAATAAGTGTATTGATTTTGCTTTGGTTCATATCGGGGCATTTTTTAATGGGACAAACGATGAAAAAAGAATTAACGGAAGAAGAAAAACGAGTTATACTTCGTAAAGGTACGGAAAGGCCGTTTTCCGGAAAATATTATAATTTTAAAGAGAAAGGTACTTATGTATGCCGGCAATGCGGAGCTCCGTTGTATCGTTCCGAAGATAAATTCGACTCAGGATGTGGCTGGCCGAGTTTTGATGACGAAATTCCCGGCGCAGTAAAACGGATTCCGGATGCTGACGGCCGACGGACGGAAATTGTTTGTGCGAATTGCGGCGGACATTTGGGGCATGTATTTTTAGGAGAAGGATTTACATCGAAAAATACCCGGCATTGTGTCAATTCGATATCTATGGATTTTATTCCGGCCGGGCAGGAGGCGAAAAAAGAAAAAACGGAAACCGCTATTTTTGCCGGAGGATGTTTCTGGGGGGTAGAACATCTGATGCGTAGTCAACCGGGAGTTATTTCGATAGAAGTCGGATATATCGGAGGACATACTCAAAATCCGACATATAAGGAAGTGTGTTCAGATACGACGGGGCATGCCGAAGCCGTTAAAATTGTTTTTGATCCGGCTAAGATAAGTTATGAGAAATTGGCCAGGTTATTTTTCGAAATTCACGATCCGACACAGGTGAACAGACAGGGACCGGATATCGGAGATCAGTATCGGTCTGAAGTGTTTTACACGACACCGGAACAAAAACTGATAACGGAAAAGTTAATAGGAGAATTGAAAACAAAAGGCTATAAAGTTGTAACGAAGGTAACTCCTGCTACTACATTTTGGAAGGCGGAAGATTATCATCAGGATTATTACGGGAAAACGGGAAAAGCGCCTTATTGTCATCGGTATGTAAAACGATTCTGAATTTTTTACCTGAAAACGCAAAAAAACAGTAAAAGAAAAGTATGGGGTGTTGTCATGTTAAATGTTAAAAAACGCGCTTGTTATTAAAAATTAGCATTTTGGCAGAGTTTTTGTTATATTTACAGGTTAATATAAAAGAAAAAATTTATTTAAAGTCGTTACAAATGATTGGAAATTTTTTTTCGACCTTTTTGCCTGTTTTTAAAAATTCATTAAAGAGATTTGTTTACGGCAGCTTATTTGTCGTTCTCTTTTTATATTTTTTTGTCCGTTGTGTAGACTTTTCTATTTATTCCGATGCGAATGAGGTCAAGGCGGTGAAAGCAGATATTGTGACGACTGACGATGTGATTATCGATAAAGAAGAGATCGTTTCCGGTGAAGAGGGACGTATATTGCTGAATGTAAAGGGAAAGATCGAAGATTGTCTGCCTTTAACGATCCGGACGGATTTTGAGCTGTCGGCACAAGCCAAAATTTTGTACTCAGAAAAATACCGTGAATTTGTATTCCGGGATTTACAGGATTCTTTTCGTTTTCAGGTGGTTGCTCAAAGTGGGTTGCCTAAGCGTTGGACGATAAAATTGATAGATGTTCGTAGTCATGCCGGTAATATTGTCCGTTTCCGGGTAGATTCTTACAAAGCGGAAACGGATGTTCCGGATTTAGTGGAGAAAAACGGTCGGATTTATCAGCCGAATTTGGTCGAAGTGTTTGTAAATGCAAGCAGTGATGCGGTTTTCCCGTTGGAGATTGTACCGGATATTCAGATTTCGGAAAATGGTACATTGATTGATTACGAAGCGGGAACTCCTTTGAGGTTTGAGAGTGCGCATAGTATTTGTAAATTGAAAGTGAGGGCTGAAAATAAGAGTGTACAGGATTGGAAAATTGCTATACGTACGCCGGAGAGTGACGATGTAAATCTGAAAGGAGGAGGGTTTATTGCATTTACGGACTGTCTGGAGGTAGCCGATACCGTTTTTGTTGTAGATACCGCACAAGCAAATGCTACTGTAAAAGTAGCTCAAGTGAGCGATTGGAAGAATTTTAACGTAATGCTCCAATATAATTTGCGTTTACCGGTTGGAGCGCATTGGGAGTTCTTGGATGGGGAAACGGAAGATTTCAGTACGAGTCGTGTCATTTTTAACGGAATTGAGGATATCCGTCGGTTTAAGATCGTATCACAGAGCGGAAAGGAAAAAATTTGGAAAATTAAGCTGGATTATCGTTACGACCGGAAAGCTTGGGTCACTAATTTCAGTATCGATTCCTGGCAACCCTCGGAGAAGGTAAATGTATCCGTAAATTCAACACAGGCTGTAGATACTGCTTTGCAGAAAGTGTATATAGAGGTGAATGACGGGGTGAAGGAGATAACCGATAAGACGCCGTTGATTGTATATCCGGTTGTGAAACTCTCGGATAAAGCCAGTGTTAAAGGGGTGGAAGCGGGACAAAACAATGTATATCGTTTGCCAGCAGTTTCTTTTGCCGGGATAGGTAGTCAGTCTTACTTCTCTGTGTTTTCGGAATCGGGAGAGGAATATAAGTGGACGATAGAATTGGTAAATAAGCAACAAGGTAAGGATGCCAATGCAGAATTGGAGAATATTATGTTGCATGCTGAAAAATTACCGGCAGGGGTCGCATTTACGAATGATATATTTATGCCGGCCGTAGACAGCCGGGAAGTGGTGTTAAAGCTTGATAAGGCAAAGTTTCCGTTTTTGCTTACGGCAGAGGCCTATGCGGTGAAAATTTCGGAAAAGGCAAAACTGCCGGATGGATTGAAAGATCTGGTATTCGAGAATATCAGTGACCGTAAGACGATTCGAGTTGAAGCGGCAAACGGGACTGAAAAAATATGGACTGTACGGTTGGATTATAAACAAAATGCGGGGGCGGATATCACTGCATTTAAGATTTCACAGGTATTCCCGGCTGATGTTACTTTTGAGCGGGAGGGGACGATAGATGCAGAGGTCGGACGTGTAACGTTAGGGGTAACGGATGCGGGAAGTGCTTTCCCGTTACGGATGGATGTAGCTGTCGTTGTATCTGCAAATGCACATTTACAAACGGAGTTGAAAAGTTTGGTGTTTACCAGCGAAGAGCAAGTGCATCGGATAAATGTAGTTGCTGAATCCGGCATTGTACGTGAGTGGGTGATCGGTCTTAAAAATCAGGTTGTAAAAAGTGATAAGGCTATATTGGAGACGCTGGTTGCGGTGCCGGTTGATCCTGAGGTACAATTGGGAAATGTAGGGCTGGCAGAGAATACCGGGTATGTGGAAATTCTTGCAGGGAAAAACCGGTTTCCTTTGTCATTGGATATTAACGGAAGTGAATTTTCGGAAGGTGCGACGCCGGATAAAGTAATACTTACTTTTGCCAATATCAGCCGGAAAGAAATGGTGAAGGTAACGTCCCGCAATGGGAAGGTGACCAATACCTATACGGTCGGATTGAAAGATTTGGTCCCGCCGGGTGATTCGGCCGATATCGTATCGTTCAGGCTGGAACGCTATCAACCCTTGGATTATAAGTTGAGTGGAAATGTGGAAATCGATCGTACAAACGGTAAGGTATGGATAGAGGTGTATGGGGGGATGGGGGCATTGCCGTTGATCGTTTGGCCGGACATAAAAGTGTCGGATGCTGCGGTCTTGCAGACAGAATTGCCGGCTAACGGGTTGGAATTCAGAAATGCTGCCGATGTGAATGTGGTAAAAGTTGTTGCAGAGAATAAGACAGTGAAGACCTGGCAAATCGGTATCCGTGAATTGGCATTGCCGAAAAATACAGAGGCCGTTGTGGAGCAGGTGGAGGCGACAAATAAAGAGAATATTGTTGTACAGCCTGTCGTAAAAGAGAATAATGAGGTAACTATGTATATCGGGAATGCACAGCCCACATACCCGTTTACCGTAACGGCGACGTTGAGTGTGAGTCCGAATGCAACGGTAAAGGTGGTCGGTAATACGGTTCCGATGCGTACACGTACGTTGAAGACACAGACCGGTGTACAGGTAGTCCGGGAATTGGACCTGACATTTAACAGTTCGGCGGATAGGATCGGAGTGGAGGTTATTTCCGAAGATGCTTCCGTAAGTAATATTTATAATTTCAAGTTGGGAGGCGATAAAGTTAAGAATACGGAAGCCAATGTTGTGGAGTATAAAATTGAGTCGTACATACCCATGAATATGGAAGAGGCTCCTTTGGTATTCGGGCCTGATACGGAGCAGGGATTGATTACGATCAATGCGCCGGATGAAAGTGCTTTCCCGTTTACCGTATATACGAAGCTGCGTTTGTCTTACGGAGCAGAATTAAAAGGGCTGAATCCTTCGCAGATGACGTTTGAGCGGGGATTTACCGGGCAGGATTTTGAGGTGATTTCTGAATCCGGACAAGTGAAAAAATGGCGTTTGCAAGTGAAAGTGGCTGAAAAGAGTAAAGAAAATAATGTAACGGCATTTGACATCGCTTCTTACACACCGGAAACCGCCGGATTAGGTAAGCCGGAGATACGGACAGAGCAACGGAAAATTGTCATCCCGGTAAAAGATTGGAAAAAGGGGAGCCGCTTGACTGTGGACGTCGGAAAGATGGAGCTTTCTCCGAAAGCATCGTCCGATTTCCGTTCCAGTTTGTTTTTTCAGTCCGCGAAAGATGAATATACTTTTCATGTGACGGCGCAAAACGGGGACGTGGCGGAATGGAAAGTCGTACTTGATTATACGTTTTCGGACCAGGCGGATATTACTTCTTTCCGGGTATTAGCGGGCGATCCTGCTGTTGTTACCTATCATCCGGAAGCTGTGATCGATGCAAAGACGAATACGGTGTATATCGATGTCATTGAAAATCTGACATTCCCGTTTACCGTGACGACGGATATTGCTTATTCCGTTAAAACGGAAATAGATGCCGGCGGAATGGCGGACAACCGGATTCGTTTCGATAAATATCAGGATTCGACGGTAATCCGGGTGACGGCAGAGGATGAAGTGACCCGTAAAGACTGGAAGGTGAAGTTGCGTTATCATTTCAGTGAAGAGGCTGATGTAACAGCATTTCATATTGAAGCTTCTGTCCCGGCGGCTGTTGTATTTGCAAGTCCGGCAACGACAATCGATGAGTCGGCACATACGGTGTGGGTGAATGTAGCGGATTGGGGAGGACAGACCAATTTACAGATTACGCCGTCTATAAAAATTTCAGATAAGGCTTCCTGTAATCTTTCCGGGGATTTGCTTTTTGTGAAAAAGACAAGTGAGTCGAAAACGATCCAGGTGACGGCGGAAAGCGGTAAAGTTGTCGTTTGGACCGTAAAATTGAAATATGAAGAGAATAGCGGAGCGGATATTACTGCTGTGAAGTATACGGGATATGTACCTGCGGATATTAATTTTCTGGGGGCTTCGATCGATGCAAAGGCGGGTGTGATTACTTTGGAGTTGCAGACCTGGAACGGACATACAGAATTTACCCTGAAGGGAATAGCGTGTACGCTTTCTCCTAAAGCGACGGCTATGATTCCGGCGGATATGACATTCCGGAAACAGATTCAGGAAAGTTTGGAATATGTCGTGACGGCCCAGGACGGCACTCAAAAGAAGTGGATGTTTAAATTGCTCTATCACGAAAGTAATGCTGCCGAAGTGACGCGCTTCCGAATTACAGGAAATAATAAACCGGGTATAATTTCAATGGCGACGACGGGTATACTCGGAGACGGTACGATTGATATCGATCTGAACAGTGGGGTTCGGGATGCTTTTGAATCCGGTTTTCAGATAAATGTGGAAGTAGAATTGTCGGCGAAATCGACTTCTAATTTCCCGGCGACAATGATATTCAGTAAACCTACGGATCAGCGAAAGTATACCGTGACGGCAGAAAGCGGGGCAGCAAAAGAATGGACGGTGCGGTTTGTGAATAAAGCTTCTCAGGATGCTTCATTATTGGCTTTGAAAGGTGCTTCGATTGTAAGCGCTACGACGAGTAATACCGGAGACTTTAAGTTTACGGATCTGAAATTATCGGGGACGACGGCAAGTATGACGATAACGGATGTGATGACACTGAATAAGTACGACCGGAACTGGCCGACTTTGAATATTGCCCTGGATATGCAATTATCAGCCCGGGCGAAGGTAAAGGAAGGTACACAAGTGAGTATGAATGTCAGTAATCCGGGAAGTAAAACCTTGACAGTTGTAGCAGATGACGGTATACATCAACAGGTGTATACCTTGGAAATGGCTTATAAGCCGCAATTGGATAACGGAAGTTTAGATAGCTGGAATGACAATAAAACGCCATCGGGAAATATATGGTCTACGGCAAATAATACGTTTGTTTCCGGAACGACCAAAACCACCGGTAAATCGGGTTCGGCAGCTTTGCTGACAACTTCGGAAGCCGTGGGAATGAAGGCTGCCGGTACGATTTTCCTGGGAAGTTTTAAATTTACCAGTTTGACGGACGCATTGAACGATCCGGAGAAGATGACGCATTTCGGTATTGCTTTCCCCGTACGGCCGAAGCAGGTGAAAGTGGATGTGCAGTATAAGCAGGGGAACGGTGTTCTGAATGACGGTTCTAAGGATAAAGGTCAGGTATGGGCGGCATTGGAGTATTGGCCCGATCCGACGAATGCCAAGAATCCCGCCAACAAACGTTATGCGTACGGAGAAGTTATGCTGACTCAGAATGTAGGTTCGTGGACGACATATACGATTACCCTGAATGTGACAGACGCTTCGGTTACGCCGACACATTTCTTGTTTGTGGCTTCCTCCAGTTACGACGGTAATCATTTCAATGCCGTGAACGGTAGTGAGATGAGAGTGGATAATGTGGAACTGGTTTATTGATTGAAAAACGGATAAAATGAAATATACATGGATTTTGTGCCTGATATTCTTGCTGGGAGTGAGTGTGGGAGCAGTGGCAAAGGACAGTGAAGAAAAGCAGGAGAAAAAAGAAAAAAAGGAGAAGCCGGAAGTATGGTATGGAAAGTGGCCGGTACTCGGTTTACGAATCGGAACGGATATAGGAGGGGCATTGCCTTTCCCGTTTAGCAATATTCCCAGTGAGTTCGCTCCGAAGATAAAACCCCGCCTGACATTTGGCGGGGAAGTGATTGTTCCCGTGAGTAAGCGGTTTACGATAACGGCTGAAGTGAATTACAAGACGGTGGCTATTGATGCGGAAGCTTTTGTGGAGGAACAATTTTTTCAGGCAGAGGGATTAAATAATAACGAACCGGTGTTCTTTACGGGTATGGCGGATATGAATATGAGCTTCTCCATGATCGAAATACCGGTGTATGCGGAGTATCAGTTTTCCGGTGGGCGTAACCGGGTGATGTTGGGAGGATATTATACGATAAATAAAAAACAGTCGTTTGATGTCGTTGCTAAAAAGGGATATATGCAGATCACGAAAGGAGACGAGGATGTGCTGGCCTTGAATACGAATTTTACGATGAGTTTTACAGATGACCTCGATTCATGGGATGCAGGGGTATTGTTCGGGTATGAACGGCGTATTATGGAAAATTTATCCGTGAACGGTAAAGTACATATCGGGTTGAAGTCGATTTTTACGGATGGTTTCGATAAATTGGAGTATAAAATGTACCAGATGCGTTTGGCTGTGGGGGTAACGTATGAATTGATCGATTTTAATAAGAAATATCATTTAAAGAAATATATCCCGTCATTCAGACGGAAGAAAAAAACTCAGGAAGGAAAATAAAGATACCGTTATATGAATTATAGCTTTAAAAAATATATTTTGATAGTACTGGGATTGATTTTATCTGTTGCCGGATACGGACAGGTAAGGATCGGTGATCCGGTATTTACGGAGGATTTCGGGACAGTACCTGATGATTGGAAAAGTAAAGGAAATGATTATAGTGACGGGAATATAAATACGTATCGTGAACCTGTTCGTCGTGGAAATGCTCATTATGAATGGGCAAAACGAAAAAGAGTAATTGTTTGGGTAAACAAGACTCTTAATGATTTTTATGGTAATGGAAAATATGCTGTTGCCTGTAACGGGAAAGAGATCGGAGATGGTAATACTTGGCATGCAGCAGTGGATCATACGGGTAATACAAACGGTTTGGCTTTGGTTGTCAATGGAAAGGGATCGAAAAACACACCTGTATACGATTTTACAATCAATGCCTCAAATACAGAGGGTAACCGGGAATTACAACCTAATTCGGTTTATCAGTTTAAGGTATATGTAGCTAATGTCGAAGAGGGGGGACTTCTTAGTAGTGTCCCTAATGTGGCGATTGAGTTGGATAATGGCGAAAATACGAAAAGAAAAGAAACCGGGGATATTTCAGGAAATGGCGATCAGATTCCTTGGATAGAGCATGTTTTGTATGTGGAAGTGAAGGCGGATAAAAATTTAAAATATACGGTCGTGAGTGTGAATAGCGGTTTGACGGCGAATATTTTTTCTGTTGATGATATTTCTTTAAGTCCGGTATTGGTTAGAGCGGATGTAGTAAATACAGATTTTTGTTCCGAACCGGGAAAAGTATGGTTTGATGCTGTTGTCGATGATATTCCGGAGGGGTTGGATGTGTATACCCGACTGATGCGGAAAGCGAAGTCGGGCGGAACATGGGAATGGGATGATCAGACCGGTATTACTGATTCGTTAAGGACATATACCACGGAAGACAATTATACCCATTACGATTATCGTTTGGTAGTGAGTTTGACTGCATCGGGATTGGAGCGTGTCCCGGATGAATCTGTCAGGTTGAATGAATACGGGACATTTTCTGTTACTGAAAACTTTGTTCCGGGACACAATTGTGAGGCTTGGAGTAATTTTGAAATCGGAGTGGACTTTTGTTCCCGACCGGATTCGGTTGTGTTTAATACGGCAGCGGATGCTTTTCCTGTAACTTCGGAAGTATATTTCCGTTTAATGCGGAAATTAAAGACCGGTGGTGAGTGGGAATGGGCCGGTGAGGTATCGGCTGATCATCGGGTTGCTGCTTTGGCTACCGATTATCTGAATTATGATTTTCAGGTGGCCGTAGAGGTAGCTTCGTCGGATATACTGACCGGCAGTGCTACTCCCCGGCAATTGATGGAGCGTCCGAATTACGGTTGTTTTATTATAAAAAATACTTTCCGGAATGATTTCTGTCTACAACTTTATGGGGTTACGCCGGATTATGTGACGGTACAGGACAGTGTGTCGGTGGAGCCCTCTTTGGTGGTGTCGGTTGAAAATACTCCGGTATACCTGCGTTGGCTTTACCGGCCCTTCGGCTCAGAGGAATGGCATTGGTGGGGGGAATCCCGTCCGGTAAATCAAAATGAGATAGACTGGGTGACTTTTACTACCGGAGATTTCCGGGCTGTGTATGCGATGAGTCCGGACGTGTTGAATGCGATGCCGGATCAGAACATCGGAACTGTTGATTATTATTATGTGGCTACGGAAGAAAATCAAATTCCGGGAATCCCGTTGACGGTAAATATTACCAAACGTTTTGCCGGAGGTGCTGTGATTCTCGATGTTGAACCGACTATGAATTCGGCTGTAACATCGATTATCCGGGGAGAGTGGCTGACGCGTAAGCGGGGAAGTGAATTGTGGGAAGTATTGCCGGCACAGAATGGGTTTCGGCAACAGATCGGAATGGTCAATTATGTGGAATACGAATACTGTTTTGTGGCTTCAATGTCACAGGCGGTGATGGATACGTTACAACCGGTAAATGTACAGCCGGGAGAAATAACGTATTGGTTGTCGGAGACGATAGGCAATGAAACGTTCACATTGGAGGACATCAGCCGGGAGTATTGCGAAGTTCCGGGGGAGGTCGTATATCAGGTCGAGTTTGCGAGTGAAGGTATTCCGGAGGATATGCCTGCTATCGGGCGTTGGATGCAGCGTGAAAAAGGGACGGATAACTGGAATTGGGTGAAAAATCCTTTCCCTTCCCGGATCGAGAATTTGCAAGTGACATTGGCGGATGAGGTAGCGCATGACTATGCTTTTGTTTTGGCGTGGGATCACGACAGCCTGGCCGGTTGGAACGCGGCAAGTTTACCCGTAATGAAAGACTATTATGTGCTGCGTTCGGAATATGTGGATTCTGCTTTATGTATTGGCATCGATACGATACGGATCGTATCGGAGAAACGGGATGAATTGATATTGCAGCCTGTGTTGGAGAATATCGGTGGTCATACCGTATATGGCCGTTGGATGCGGATTGATAAGCTTACAGGCGTCCGGGTATGGGCGTCGGAGAGTATGATTGCAGGTTACGATCTGAAGGTGGGTACGGATGAGTTCGGACAGAACGATTACCGTTTTTATATCGGATTGGCAGAAGCTGTCGTTGCAAAGGCTGCTGCCGATATGGAGGAGGCAAAACCTTATTTTGATGTAAAAAACGTAAAGGGGGTTCGGATTCCTAAACCGGAAGTGACGGTTACGGCGATAAATTGCGTTGCCAAACAGGATGTAAACCGTGTAACCTTGCAAGTGGCAGCAGATGGAACAATACCTTCTTTACGCTATCGTATCGGGGAGGGTGCCGTACAGGAGATGACTGTAGGTGCTGAAAATGAGTTGACATTTACAATCGAAAGGGATTCGGCGTTTTATTTACTGGATTATGTATTGAATGGAGTTTGTGAGCGGATGGTGCGCAATGATACAGTGAATCTGAACTATATTCCTAAATTACAGATAGCACGCTTGACAGATCTTTTCGGCTGTCGTAACAGTGTGGTTGTCGTCGCCCCGGAAATAAGCGGTGGTGCCGTTTCGGTTTATGAATGGAGTAAAGACGGTGAAATACGGACGGATTGGGCGGATAAAGACAGTTTGCATATCCGGATGACCGGAACAGGGGCAGTTCCCTTGAAATTAGTGGTTAAAGGAAACGGGGTGTGTCCGGAAGATTCTACGGTATCCCTGATTACCGGAGAACACCCGGTTATCGATTGTGATTGTCCGGTAGAGCCGGTGGAAATTTGTGTCGGAGAAACCTTTACAATTCCTTATCGAAGTATAGATGCTGAACAATATCGGGTGACGTTAAAAGAAACAACGATGCCGGGATTTGTGTTTTACCCGGGAACCGGAGACGTGAAAGAAAACGGTGTGCTGGAAATCAAATCCGGACAACAGGTGTTGACGGCTACCGATTTTATGGCGGGTAGTGTATTTACCTTTCGGGTACAGATATTTAAAATGGTCGAATACAATGAGGTCAGTTATCGTTGCGAGGATGAATTTGAATATCGTTTTAAAGTACGGATGAATCCGGTATCCCGTTATCCTTCCGAATTGAAATTGTGTATGGGAGAAAGATTACGGCAAGTGCCCGAAGTGGATTTAAATGGTAATGAATCCGATAACTGGCGTTGGCGGTTGTGGGATGGAGCTACATTGACAGAAACATCTTTGAAGACGATGCAAACCCCGGAAGTCATCGACACCGTTGTTACTGCCGCGATGGGCGGAAAGCGTTTACAATTGTTGGCGACTACTGTTTGTGGAGAGGTGACCGTGCAGGATATCCGTTTGGCGGTATATGTACCCGATTCGAATCGGATTGTTGCACCGGAAGGATTGGTGATAACGGGAGATAAGGTTGTACTCGAAGGAACGACTTTGCTTTTGCAAGGAATGAACTATCAGTGGGAAATGAGTGAGGATGGAAGCCATTGGATCGATTTACCGGGAGAAACAGAGAGTAATATGACGTTGTATGCGCCGGATACATCTACTTATTATCGCCGTGTTTTGAGCGGGGCAGGGTGGGCTTGTCCGAATATGGAGACTATAGTGAAAGTTGAAGTCTATAATAATGCGGCAGAAAACCGGATTTATTTGGAGGCAGCAGATACGTTGATTTATTCGGGTACGGAAATTACGGTGCATACCGATAGTCCGGAGCGGAAAGGAGTCGGTTACTGTTGGGAAAAGAATGAAGGAGGAGAGTGGATTGTAATGACAGGAGAGGAAAAGCGGGAATTACAGGTGACTCCCGGGACAATAACGATGTATCGCCGGGGAGCTTTGGTGGATAACCGGGTGTTGTATAGCAATACGGTTGTTGTAAATGTGTATGATAAGGGACAGAATCGGATCATGTATGCCGGTAGTTTAGTACCGAGAAATACTCCGATACGCTTGACCGGTAATTTTGTCGATATTCCCGGTGTCAAATACCGTTGGTACAGTCGTCAGAAAGAAGAATGGATATTGATGGCAGGTAAGGAGGGATGGAATCTGGAGACGATGTTGGATGAGCGGACTACTTATATGCGTTATGTATATTTGCCTTCACAGGCCGGAGATTCGATAGGTAGTAATGAAGTGACAGTGTATGTTTTCGATAACGATAAAGATAACCGGATTGCAAGTGAATTATCGAATGTATGCCGGGATGTGATTGTTCCGGTAAAAGGAACGCCTATCGGTGACGGTGGTGTCGCTTATCGTTGGGAGTGCAGTTATGATGAGGAAAATAGTTGGATGGTTACGGACAGTACAGGTTGTAATGTATTGTGGCCGGCTACGGAGAATGTCGCACTCCGGCGGCGGATACTTTATGCGGCGGCGGATGAAAATTGTTACAGTAATGTCGTGCATCTGAATGTGATATATAACGGAACGGATAACAGGATCAGTCAGGTCGGGACTATTATTGCCGGGGAAGCGGGGGTCATAGAAGGAACATCGGTGGAAAATGCTACTTACCGGTGGGAAATCAGTAAGGATGGAAAAACGGATTGGATGGTTTTGGCGAATGCAGCATCGGCATTTTTACAGTTGGAAGGAATACATACGGAGAGTATATGCTGGCTGCGCCGGAAATTGTTATTCCCGGATGGCGGTGGGTGTGAGGAGTACAGCAATGTATTGAAAGTAAAAGTTGTCGATCCTGAAAAAAGTAATAGAGTGGTTTTGGCCGGCGATTATTACTGCCAGTGGTCTCCTTTTACTTTGGAGGGTTCTGATATGCAGGAACTGGATGCTACCTATCGTTGGTATAAGAATACAGGAAAAAATTGGGAACCGGTAGAGCAGGCTTATGGGAAAGATTTGACGGTATATGAAGGTGTCGGAATGAATACGCTTTTCCGCCGGGATGCGACAGTAGACGGCGTCGTTTATGCCGGTAATGTCGTGGAGGCCCGTTTGTGGAATGCTGCTATGGTTCGGAATGTATTGGAAAATCCGGGAGAGGTGTGTGCAGGGATACCGATTGTCATTCGGGGCTCGGACGCTTATGCGGGAGACAGGGATTTGAGTGATTATGTAGATTCTTATTATTGGGAAACGAGCCAGACGGGAGCCGGAGGTACCTGGGAGCGGATCGATACGGCGAATATGCAGGATCTGACGTTGAATGATCCGGAGGTTTCCCGTTGGTATTGCCGGATTGTAAAGACACATTGCGGTAGTAATCTGAGAAGTGAACCGGTGTTTATGACGGTAAAGGACCGTTTGAAGCTGACATTGCGTTCTGATGTGAAGTTCGGACAGATGAGCGTAAAAGACCCGATAACAATATCTGTGGATGAAGATTTTTACGATAATTACGAGTTCCGGATAAATGGCCGCTTGTGGGAGAGTGACGGACAGCAGTGTATTGTATACGGCTGGCAACCGAATAAGATGTACGGGGTAAGCATACGGGTTCAGAAAGACGGTTGTGTACAGGTCGATTCATTGAATGTGTATGCTCCGGATGTAGATTTGCCGAATGTGCTGACTCCCAACAATGACGGTTGGAACGACCGCTTGCTGGAAGGCTATGAATTGAAAGTTTATAATCGCTGGGGAAATTTACTGTATTCCGGTAAGGAGGGCTGGGATGGACGTTATAAAAATCAGTTGGTGACAGCGGGAACTTATTTTTATGTCGTAAGGGTTCGTTTTGAGAACGGTCGTTCGGCAGAATATAAAAGAAGTGTGACGGTAAAAAGATAAAACGTGAAGAGAAACAGTATAAAGATATTGAGTATAGTGTTGTTTATCTTCGGTACTTTGATGCAAAGCCGGGGACAGACGGATGTAAATCTGAGTCATCGCTATCTGGGGCGGCTTTGCTATAATCCGGCCGCAGCGGGAGAAGATCCGACGACAGTGAATTTACGGGCTTTTTTCCGGGAACAATGGATCGGTTTCGATCGTGCACCCAGTACCCAGGCTGTGACAGCAGATAATTATTTCGGAAAATATAATTCAGGAGTAGGTGTCGTTTTTGTAAAGGATGAGATCGGTTTTTCCAAATCGATAAATTTTAAAGGTTCCTATGCTTATCATTTGAAATTGAATGATAACTCGTATGTTGCTTTGGGATTAGCAGTCGGAGTGATATATAACAGTTCGGACGAGCGGAATTTTAATCCGGAGGATCCGGAAGATCCGGAGATAACCTATATGCTGGAAAAAGAAACGATTGCCGATTTCGACGTGGGACTAGAATATCACTGGAAGAGTCTGAATGTCGGTTTGGCTGCCGCTCATATCACAAAGGGAAAGAATAATCCGAAAGTTACCCCACACTATTATGTCTACGGAAATTATGCGATGAACCTGACGGAAGATTGGCGGTTGACCCCCTCCTTGTTTGCTGCTATCAATAAAAAAACACGTATTTATGAGGTAGGGGCGACGACAGAATACCGGAATAAGATCAATCTCGGATTAGCTTACCGGGTTAGTGAGCGCTTTGTGGCAGATGCAATTATCGGTTTGCTCGGGGTGATTGTTTCCGATTATGTCAGTCTCAATTATTCTTATGATTTTACGATCGGTCAGTCGAGATCGGATGTTACCGGAGCTCACGAATTGATGATGGCTTTCCGTATAAAGAAATAGAACTTTCCCGGAAAGAAAATGTTACGCAAAAGATATAGTTGGAAGATAAAGCCGGGACCGGGGGTATATGTGTCGGGAGCGGTGTCGTTTTTTTTGTTTTTTCTGCTGTGGTGGTTTATGCTGCCTTCGCCTTTGTTTGACGTCCCTTATTCTACGGTATTGCTGGACCGGAATGAGGAGATTATCGGTGTAAAGGTAGCCGATGACGAACAATTCCGGTTTCGGGAGAACGGAAACTTACCTGCCAAATACCTTGAAGCGCTACTTACATTTGAAGATAAACGGTTTATCGGGCATAATGGCGTGGATTGGTTGGCATTGGGAAGGGCTTTCTATTTGAATATGTCTGCGGGGAAGGTCGTTAGCGGGGGGAGTACGTTAACGATGCAAGTAATCCGGTTGTCACGGAAAAATCCACCTCGTACTTATTGGGAAAAATTCCGGGAGTTGTTGTTGGCATTGAGATTGGAACAGAGTTATTCCAAGTATGCGATACTCCGTTTGTATGCCGGACATGCCCCTTTTGGCGGAAATGTAGTCGGATTAAGTGCGGCTTCACTTAAATATTTCGGACGCAATCCGGAACAATTGAGTTGGGGAGAAGCGGCTTTGTTGGCGGTGCTTCCGAATGCTCCTTCGTTGAGTGATCCGCGTTTAGTGAAAGAGAAACGGGATCGTTTACTGGAACAGTTGTATGAAAATGGGAAAATAGAAAAAGAGGATTATAAACTGGCTTTGGAAGAAGCATTGCCCGAACAAATTTATTTCTCCGGGAATACCGCTCCGCATCTGTTGACCGAAGCAATCCGGTCGAGAAAAGGTGAAGTTTGTCATTCCACTATCGATAATCGTCTGCAAAAAAGGGTGAATGAAATAGTGGAACGTCACAGTCGCCTGTTGGGAGCGAATCATATTTACAATATGGCTGTATTGGTGACTCGTGTTTCGGATGGAGAAGTTCTTGCGTATGTGGGGAATAGTCCGTCGCAGCCGGGAAGCCGCGGTAATGATGTCGATATTATTACAGCAGTGCGCAGTTCCGGAAGTATTCTTAAACCGGCCTTATATGGACTGATGCAGCAAAACGGGTATATTTTACCGGGAACATTGGTACCTGATGTTCCTTCCCGTTTCGGAGGGTATGCTCCTTCAAATTTTAACCGGAGTTTTCAGGGCGTGGCCCCGGCAGACAAAGCTTTGGCCAGTTCGTTGAATATCCCTTTTGTCCGGATGTTGAAGGACTATAGTTATACACGTTTTTATGACGATCTGAAACGATTGGGTATAACGACTTTGAACCGGGAAGCAGATGATTACGGTTTGAGTCTTATTTTAGGTGGTGCAGAAGTGTCGTTGTGGGATGTTTGTAATATGTACGGTGGGATGGTATCTACATTACGGCATTATAACGAACAGGACGGTAGTTATTTCCAGGGAGAATACGATCGGCTGAAATTGTGGCGGGATATTAAAGAACCGGCGCTGACAGAGTGCAGCAGTTTTGATGTCCCATTAAAAGCTTCTGCTGTGTGGCTGACTTTGGAAGCATTGGGAGAGGTAGAGCGGCCAGAACTGGAGTCCGGATGGAAGAATTTTGCCTCCCGTATGGATTTGGCTTGGAAAACAGGTACCAGTTTCGGATTTCGGGATGCCTGGGCTGTAGGGGTGAATGCCGATTGGGTGATCGGTGTTTGGGTGGGGAATGCCGATGGAGAAGGACGTCCCGGATTGGTTGGCGTAAGAGCTGCAGCGCCTGTTTTGTTTGAAGTTGCCGGATTGTTGCCTGTTTCTACGCATCTGTTTATGCCTGTCGATGAGATGAAAGAGGTCGTCGTGTGCCGGAAAAGCGGATACCGGGCTTCGGATATATGTGAGGGGAAAGATACGCTTCGGGTATGTGAAACCGGTGTTCGTACCGGGATTTGTCCTTATCACCGTTGGATACACCTGGACAAAAGCGGAAAATGGCAGGTGCATTCGGAATGCGAGAAGGTATATAATATGCAGACGGTGCCTTGGTTTGTACTGACGCCGGTACAGGAATGGTATTACATTCGTACGCATGGTGATTACCGGAAATTACCGCCTTGGCGTCCCGATTGTAAAAACCCGTCCGGAGATGTAATGGAAATGATCTATCCGCAAAAAGGTACACGTGTTTTTATACCCCGGGATTTTGGCGGGACGAAAGGGACTGTTGTGTTTGAACTGGCACACCGGAATCCGTTAGCAGAAGTATATTGGCATATTGATGACCGGTATATCGGTTCAACCCGCCATATTCACCAGATGAAATTCGATACTTCAGAGGGATTACATACACTCACGTTAATGGATGATGACGGAAATACATTGCAACAGAAATTCCGGGTAGTTGGAAAATAGTCATCTACTGTTCAGAAGGTCATAGAAAAATAGATTCCCGGAGTTCCTTTAGGAGTAACGGTCGGTGTTAAGGTCAGATTGTGTTTTTCAGCGAATGGCCGGGTAAATAAATAGCCACCGGCAGCTCCGATGGCAGCTCCTCCCAAAACATCCCAGATATCGTGTTGTTTGGCGTAGACGCGTCCCCAGCCGACGTATGCAGTGATGGCATAAGCCGGTATTCCGAATTTCCAGCCGTATCTCCTTTGTAAAAAAGTAGCTCCTTGCATGGCAACAGCAGTATGGTTGGAAGGAAAAGCATGGCGGTCGCTGCCGTCAGGACGTTCTTTCTTTATACTGTATTTCAAAATGTAAGTCAGGGCGATGCTACTGGTCCCTCCGATTACCAATTGCCTGGTGCCCCGGTAATCGCCTGTTGCCAGAGAACCGATGAACCCGGCAACGGGATTGATAAACATGGCTACATCGGTTGACCGGTCGATAAACTTACGGGATTGGGCCTGACTTGTGAAAGTAATGGATATACTTACCAGAAAATACAATACTAATAGATATTTGTTTGTCATCGCTGTATGATAAGGAACGTCAAAGATAAAAAAAATTGGATATATCGTTTTTTCTTTTGAAATTATTATTACTTTTGTACCCGCTAATGCCACTTTAGCTCAGCTGGTAGAGCGACGCATTCGTAATGCGTAGGTCGCGAGTTCAAGTCTCGCAAGTGGCTCTCCTGAACGTCAGGGCAATATTACCGGGAAAGAGGTTGATTGTATTTATCAACCTCTTTTCTCTTTTAGAGAAAAGATAGTTTTATATTGTTTTTGGGATGAAAATTACACGATAATTGTAGATTTATTTTTTATAATTCCTCTTTTTACAGGGGAAGGTTGTGGGTATAATCTAAAATCGTAAATCTAAAATCTACAATTAAAACGTTCCTTAAAACAATTTTCCGTTCATTCGTTGATAGAATATTTTTTTAATTGTAGTATATGAATCCAGGTTCCGGTCGCTTAGAATCTCTTGATGTGCTGAGGGGATTCGATCTTTTTTGTCTGACAATTTTGTGTCCTCTGCTGTGGGCTTTTTACGATACGGGACATTATTCCTGGTTGCAGCCGGTTATGCAACAGTTTTCTCATGTACAATGGGCCGGGTTTGCCTTATGGGATTTGGTTATGCCTTTATTTATGTTTATGGCGGGTGTTTCTGTGCCTTTTGCTTTTGGAAAATATCTGAAAGCAGGGGAGGGATACGGAAAAATATACAAACGGATTTTCCGGCGTGTAATCGTTTTGTGGATATTGGGAATGGTGTGTCAGGGAAATCTGTTTGCTCTGGATATAAACGTACTAAAGTTATTCAGTAATACTTTGCAGGCAATTGCCGTAGGTTATTTGATTTCAGCAGTTATCTATCTGCATTGCAGACCAAAAGGGCAGATCTTTGTCACTGTAGGATTATTAGCGATATATTGGGCATTACTGACCTTTGTCTCCGTGGATGGATATGGCGGTGGTGATTATACGGCACAGGGAAATCTGGCAGAATGGGTGGATCGGGTTGTGTTGGGACGTTGGCGGGATGGAGCCTGTCTTGATGAATCCGGGAAAGTTATTTTTCTTCAATGGTATGATTATACCTGGATACTTAGCAGCTTGAATTTTGGGGCAACCGTGATGACGGGCGTGTTTGCCGGAGAAATATTGAAAAGTCGTCTGGATTCGTCCGCCAAGTGGAGATGGCTTTTCGGTATCGGTACAGCCATGGTTGCTATCGGTTGGCTATGGGGATTGCAAATGCCTGTTATCAAACGGATATGGACCAGCTCTATGGTGCTGGTGAGCAGCGGTTATTGTTTCTGGTTGATGGGGTTATTCTATTATCTGATCGATTATAAAGGCTATCGTAAGGGATGGACCTGGTTGAAAGTGATTGGCATGAACTCTATTTTGGCTTATGTACTGAGTGCTGAAGTCGGTGTTATTTCTTTTTCATGTATCGGGCATTCTGTTTTTTGGGGAATGAGGCAATACATCGGAAGTGATTTTTATCATTTGTTAATTCTGACGATCAATATCGGTTTCGTATACTCTCTGCTTTATGTGTTGTATCGGCATAAAATCTTTTTGAAAGCTTAATGCTATGGGATTTTAGATGGTATGATGTTTCGGAGCCCGAAAATTGTAAAAATATATTTAATTGTACTTTTATTTTTGATTTGTCATTTGTAATTTCTCTTTTTACAAGGGTTGTGGGTATAATTTGAAATTGTAAACCTACATATAAATTGTAGATTTTAGATTTACGATTTTAAATTATAGATTAAATAGATCTGACGACGAATCCCTTTGTCAAACAATTTAGAATTTGTACGTGTTGATCTTCGTTTGTTAGCTGAGGGATCGCTATTGCCGTTTGGAAAAGAAAGCGGAAATGGCAATATTTTATTTTAGGAAACTTAAGTACATCGGCGAGAGGGTCAAGGCGAAGACTGGCCGGGCGATGCAGACCATACTGTCCGAAGCCCTCGGCATGGAACGCGGCACATGATATCTGTGGAATTTTTGTTCCAATAAAAAGCCACTTCCTTATCAAGGAAGTGGCTTTTATTCATCCGTATGCATCCGCTATTCGTACTCGAACTCGTACGTGTCGGTCGTGACGCTGGAATCGGAGAAGGTTGTCGTTACGATGGCTTGCACCAGATAACCTTCAACGATTTTGTATTGATACTTTGTGATCTCATCCGGTTCCGAAGGTTTCGTTTCGGAGGTAGACCAGTAATACGATTTGATCTCTACAGGCAGGTATTCGCTCATCTTACCGAAAACGGGGAGCATATCCTCGTAAGCACCGGGGACATACATAGTCCCTATACCCATGACAATATCTATATTCATCGTTACCTTGTCTGTTCCGTATGTCGCCGTACTCTTATACCGATAGCTGGGTTCTGTATCCGCCCGTTTGCTGTATTGGTAGGTGTCGGAAGTGATGACGTTTCCATTCTCCCAGGTCTGGGAAGTGACCGTTCTTTCGACCTCTTGACTGGTCAATGACAGGTATGGGTGTTCTTCGATTACCTGAGTTAGTTGCCAGTCCGCATTGTATTTATATTCGACGTCCGAGCTCTCCTTGTCTTCGGGGGTATTGTCCATGATGTATTCGATATGGGACGACAGCGCGTAACCGCTCTGATCCATCTTGTACGTGGCGCCGCCCGTACCGTGCCCTTCGGCATTGGTATAATCATATACCGCCTTTATCGTGCCGGTTTCATAGGTGTAGGTCGATGTGGTGGATGTTCCCGGGCCGTCGAAATTCTCGGTGGTAGAACCGGAGACCCTGTTCTGGTCGTCGTATGTTAATTTGGTCGTGGTAACGGATTCTCCGTCTTCGTCCACAGTCTTCACGGTAATTTTTTTCAACAGTTTTTGCTGGGGTTCGGGATCGCTGCCGCCCACCGTTACCGCGCAGGATGCCGACACTTCTTTGTTAGAGGAAGAAGTCGCTGTAACGGTCGCCAGTCCATTGGCTATCGCGGTTATTTCTCCGGTTACGGGATTTACGCTTACGACTTCCGGATTGCTGCTCGACCATACCACTGATTTGATCGTGGCGTCGGCAGGCTCTACCGTGGCGGTCAGCGTCGCTTTAGCACCTGATTCAAGTGAGAGTTCGGTCTTGTCGAGGGTAATTTTCGTCACTTTGACCGGAGGTTCGTTCTGGCTGCCGTCCTGTTTGATTCCTTCTTGTACAACCGTTACGGTAAAGGTGTTGTTGCCCGAACGGATGGTGATCTGGGCCTCACGTCGTTCGCCCGTATAGTTCTGGTCGATCTCGATACGGAGCGTAATTGTCCCGGCACTGCCGCTGTATGCCTCGCTGTTGCCGTTGTAGAGTTTTAGCCAGACTACGTTATTGCTGTTGTTATCGGCAGCGCGTGTGTCTGATTTTACCTGTACGGATGCCAATGCCGGAGCCTGTGCTTGCACTTCGTTCACGGTTGCCGTCCAGGGGGCATCGGCCGTGAACGAAAAGCCTCCTCCCGTATTCTCGTTATCGGCATAGGCGCTTTGTGTGAGTTGTTCCTGTATCGGCGGAGTGAACGGATCTCCGTTTCCGCCTTCGTCTTTGCTACAACCGGCGAAGATAGTCGCCGCCGAAAGCATTAATAAAAACAAATGTTTTTTCATATATAAAAAGAGCGTTCTCCAGCTACCACAAGAACCTTTTTATTAAACACAGAAGCGTGGAACTGCAATGCCACGTTCCGAATTGGAGGTCGTAGGAAAACCTTTACACACGAATGTAGTAATAGCAGTCCACGCTATATGCATGAAAACCACTATGCCATCCC